>JALNWH010000005.1 GCA_023230985.1 Bacillota bacterium | reverse complement strand
TAATACTGCAATTTTTAACATTTTATAACCTACCTATTTACTTAGAATTTTAAAAAATAATTTAAAGTATATATATACCGTAGGTGCTGTAAATAGTATGCTATCAAATCTGTCTAGTATTCCGCCATGTCCCGGCAAAATTCTTCCAAAATCTTTTATCTTGCAAAATCTTTTTATAGAAGATGCAAAAAGATCTCCTATCTGGCCAGTTATACCGCATAGAATTCCAACGATTAAGTAATGAAATAAAGGTATAGATATCCCCGTTTTATAAAACACTGCACCTGCAATAAAACAAAATAAGGTGCTGCCTGCAATACCTCCTAATGCACCTTCTATGGTCTTATTAGGACTTATTTTAGGACATAATTTATGCTTACCAAAATTTATACCGGCAAAATAGGCTAAGGTATCAGATAACCATGCTGTTACAAAAGGAAGTAAAACTAATGCCCTGCCATAATTCCCTTTTTGCAGGAATTGTATATTGCTGAATAAAAAAGGTATGTAAATTAAGCCTAAAATAGTAATTGCTATATCTAATATACTCCTATCTCTTTTAATTATATCAAAAAATAACAATATTAAAATTATAAATAACATTGAAGAAAGTAATACAATAGAATTTTTATTTATAGTAATGATTGCATAATAGCATATTGCACCAAAAAAACCTATCAAAGCATTAGGCTTGAAATCTGCATTTTTAAAAGCATTATAATACTCATGTAAGCCTACAATAGAAAGCAAACATGTTAAAAATGCTAATGTTTTACCGCCTAAATAAAGAGCGGCAATCATTATAGGAAGACTTATAATTACGCTGATAACTCTGGTTCTTAACATGTTATTCCTCCATTTTCAATCCACCAAATCGCCTGTTTCTGGTATTATAATCGTTTATCGCCTCGATCAAATTTTCTTTTTTAAAATCCGGCCAAAACACGTCCGTAAAGTATAATTCGCTATAGGCTCCTTGCCATATTAAAAAGTTGCTTAATCTTTTTTCTCCTCCGGTTCTTATAATCAAATCAGGTTCATTGGCTGTATATAGGTATTTGGATACTAACTTTTCATTTATATCTGTCGGTGTAATAGTTTTTTTTAGTATCATTTCAGATATAACCCTAAATGAGTTTACTAGTTCGTCCTTACCACCATAGTTAAGTGCAATATTAAATAAAAGTCCCTTATTATTTTTGGTCAATTCTACAGCCTTAATAATCTCTTCCTTTGTTTTTTTGGGTAATGGTTTTATATCCCCAAGAATTCTAATTTTTACGTTGTTTCTATTAATCTCATCAATTTCTTTTTTTAGAAATTCTATTAAAAGATAATTAATTAAATATTCTACTTCTTCTAACGGTCTTTTCCAATTTTCAGTCGAGAACGCATATACAGTTAATATTTTTATTTTAATACTGCTTGTATATCTTACAATTTCTTTTAAAGCTTCTACCCCTGCTTTATGTCCTAAAGTCCTAGGTAACTTTTTTTGACTTGCCCATCTTCCATTGCCATCCATGATTATTGCTATGTGTTCAGGCAATGTATTTAATTTCTCAATCATTAAATACCTCCAAATTAACAAGGAATTTATATTAATGATTATATTTTACTCAGTATATTACTCAAATAAACGCCCCTCAATAATAGAGGGGGTAATTAGTTAAAGCGCGATACTGTTAAAATAACCTTATCATCATCTTCAATATGCTTTATTACAATAGGTTCCTTATCTTTCCTCTCATCTATTTTATTCTTATGCAAAGTCTGAGTCATTTGAACTATCAATTCTTTATTTTTATCTAATTTTTCAATTACATAATTAAGCTTATTACCGACAAAATCAGTCTTATAATTCAGAATTATACCTCCATTATCTCTTTTTCTTTCACTTCAATAATGTCATCTATTTCTTTTGTATGCTTATCAGTAATTCTTTGAATATTATCTTCAGCTTTTTTCCACTCGTCCTCGGCAATCTTTCCATCCTTTTTTATTTTTTTTAAACTATCATTTGCGTCTCTTCTAGTATTTCTGACTGCAATTTTTGTTTCTTCCCCCATTTTTTTTACTAAACGAACAAGTTCCTTTCTTCTTTCCTCCGTCAATTGTGGAATTGTTAATCTTATTAAACTACCGTCATTAGTGGGGTTTATGCTTAAATCCGATTTTAATATTGCTTTTTCTATCAGAGGAATTGCCTTTGGATCCCAAGGTTGAATGCATATGGATCTTGGATCGGGGGCAGAAATATTTGATAACTGGTTTATGGGTGTCTCTGTTCCGTAATAATCTACATTTATACGATCTAAAATAGCTGGGTTTGCACGGCCTGCCCTCAAAGAAGCCAAATCTCTTTTCAATACTCCTATTGTTTTGCTCATTTTGCTTTCAGAACTTTTCTCAATTTCACTAATCAATTTATATCCTCCTTTACTATTGTACCTATAGTTTGACCTTTGATAACTTTTAAAAAGTTATCAGGATTTTTTAAGTCAAACACTATTATGGGAACCTTATTATCCATGCATAAAGAAGCCGCTGTTGAATCCATAACTCCAAGGCCTTTATTAATCACATCTATGTATGTTAGCTTATCATATTTTTTTGCATCTTTATTGATCATAGGATCAGAATCGTATACTCCATCTACTTTTTTAGCCAATAGAATAACATCTGCTTCTATTTCTGCTGCCCGTAAAGCCGCAGTGGTATCTGTTGTAAAGTATGGATTACCTGTACCTGCTGCAAAAATAACAACTCTTCCTTTTTCTAAGTGACGAACAGCTCTTCTTCTAATATAGGGTTCTGCAACTTGTCTCATTTCTATTGCTGTTTGAACTCTAGTTTCCACACCTATTCTTTCTAGCGCATCTTGAATTGCTAACGAATTTATTACTGTTGCAAGCATACCCATATGATCTGCAGTCGTTCTGTCCATATCTTTGCTACTTCTGCCTCTCCAGATGTTACCACCTCCGACAACTACCGCTATCTGTATATTCATATCTGCTAAAATTTTAATTCTATCAGCAATATAAGAAATCATATCCCCATTTATACCAATTCTTTCTTCCCCAGCTAGAGCTTCTCCACTTAGTTTTAAGACTATTCTCTTATATTTAATATCTTCTTGCAATTCTAATACCTCCGGTTAAACTAATTTCTACATATCTTTAAAAACTCCTTCTTATTTTAAAAAAGAGAACAAAACGTTCTCTTTTAAGCATAATTATTTACCCATCTGGAGCATAACTTCTTTTGCAAAGTCTTCATCTTTTTTTTGTAATCCCTCACCCAATTCATACCTAGTAAACCTTCTAATTGTGATATTCTCTCCTATTCTGGCAATTAAGTCTAAAAGAACATCATTAACTGTCTTATCGGTGTCCCTTATAAAAGGTTGCTCCAATAAACAAATTTCTTTATAAAATTTTTCTATTTTACCCTCAACCATCTTTTCTATAATATTATCAGGCTTTCCTTCATTTTTTGCCTGTGCTCTATATATTTCTTTTTCTTTCTCAATTAGTTCCGTATCGACATGTTCTCTTGAAATATATAATGGGCTTGATGCAGCTACTTGCATGGCCATATCCTTAACAAAATTTTTAAATCCTTCATTTTTTGCTACAAAATCCGTCTCTGAATTAACTTCAATTAATACTCCAATTCTTCCTCCGCCATGTATATATGATTCAACAATACCTTCCGTAGCTATTCGGCCGGCTCTTTTAGCAGCTGCTGATAAACCTTTTTCTCTCAGCAATTCTATTGCCTTTTCCATGTCTCCGTTGGTATCTACTAAAGCTTTTTTACAATCCATCATGCCTGCACCGGTTCTCTCTCTGAGTTCCTTAACAATCGATGCTTTAATCATTTTATCTCCTCCTAACAGAATTAAAGGTAAGAGATGTTATTAAAACAAACCCTTACCATAACTTTTGTATTTATTCAGAAAGTTGTTCACCTTGTTTTGCTTCAATAACAGCATCAGCTATTTTTGATGTTAAAAGTTTTACTGCTCTTATTGCATCATCATTACCCGGAATTGGATAGTCAACTTCTTCAGGATCACAATTTGTATCAACAATTGCAACCACAGGGATTCCTAAAATTCTGGCTTCTTGAATAGCTATCCTTTCTTTTCTGGGATCTACTATAAAAATAGCACCCGGTAATTCTTCCATGTTTTTAATTCCTTTTAGGTTTTTCTCCAGCTTTTCTTTTTCTGCATTTAACCTAATAACTTCTTTCTTAGGTAATACATCAAATACCCCATCTTCTTCCATTTTTTCTAATTCATCAAGCCTATCAATTCTCTTTTTAATTGTTTTGAAATTCGTTAGCATTCCCCCAAGCCATCTTTGGTTAACATAAAACATATCACATCTTGTAGCTTCAACCTCAATTGACTCTTGGGCTTGTTTTTTGGTACCGACAAATAAAACACTTTTACCTGAATCAGCAATTTCTTTTATAAACTCATAAGCCTCCTCAACCTTTTTTACGGTTTTTTGAAGGTCAATAATATAAATGCCGTTTCTTTCAGTAAAAATATATTCTGCCATTTTTGGATTCCATCGTCGTGTTTGGTGCCCAAAATGAACACCTGCTTCTAACAATTGTTTCATTGATATTACAGACATTTAATACACCTCCTGGTTTTTCCTCCATAACCTTCATATCGCTTAAAGACAAAATGCACCCTTTAAACAATCAAGTTATGTGTGAATTTTCACAATTTGTAGTATAGCATAGTCAAAATTTATTATCAATATTTTTTTATAAGTTTACTCATATTATTCATCTTGGTTTGTAATAATATTTACTATTTCATCAATTGTAGAACCTTTTTTAATACTAAATGATCCGCATTTAATACTTTTATCAAAATTTTTTATATAATTTATAAATTCTTGCTTATCATCAATCAACTCACTTTTAAATAAAACATCTGTAAGCTCATGTAAACCGCATTTTTCTTCTATTACAATCTTTACACTTTCCTCTTCACGTGTATCACTAATATTTTCTAAATCAATACTTTTATTTATCAAATCTTTTGGATCTATTATTAGCAGCCCCTTTTTGGCAGCTTCCTTAATAATAAAATCATCAGTAATTCTTTTATTTTGAACATTGATATTTATAAGAGAAGCCATAACTAAGCCTAACCCTAGCCCTAAAATAATATTTTTAATCCTATACATTCCCATTTCACACATCTCCATTATATAAAGATAAGATAAGGGATACCTCACCTTTTCCTATATCTAGAAGTCTTGCAATTTCAGCAACATCCATGCCTTTATTATAATATTCATATATCATATTTATTTTTTTGTTTGAATCTATTTTATCTTTAATAACTTCTTTTGAATTTTCATTAGATATTATTTCTTGATCCTTTATGATTTTTATCTCATTTTCTTTTATTTTGTTAATAGATTCTTTAAATTCTTTAATGCTGTGGTCAATCTGATCAACTAAAGCTTCAGAAGTATATTTTAATTCATCAATTATCTCATCAGCTTCTGTAATTGCTTTTCTAATTTCCTGTTCTTTCACATACAAATCAAAATACATACCTTCCCCTTTAAGTTTATCGGAAAAAATCAAAAAAAGTGATACCATTATCATTCCTAATCCTATTAAGGTAAGAAAATAATTCGCATAATTAAACATTTTTCACCCCGGTTATATTCTAATATCTATTTTTGATTGTCTTTCTTGATTTACAGATAAATCTGTTTTTATTTTTTCTTTGCTATTATTCTTTTTGTTCTTTTTATTTCTTTCATGTTCTTTTGGATTACTTTGTCTGCCATCTTTATTTATTCTTGCATCGAACAATTTATCAGATTTACTTACTTGCTTTAATAATTTATCTTGATTCTCTATATTCTTCAAATTAATTATGTGTGCATTACTCTTTTCATTATTAATTTCTAATTGTTTGGCTTTATGCATTTCAGGAGTTCTTGGAATAAGCATCTGAAAGTCAATAGATTTAATTGACATATCATCTCCACCTTACTTTTCATACGAACCTATTTTAACTTCTCCACCATATCTATAAAAAGTTGCATATTGAACTTGGTCCTTTATATAAAGAGAATTGCTTCCTATTGTAATCTTTGTGCCCGGGTACACTAGCTGTTCTACTTTTATCTTTCCATTAGATATGTCTTCAATATATGATTCTAAATCTTTAATTTCTGTTCTAAGATTCTTTATTCTTTCTTTTGTCTGTAGCTTCATTACTATAGATTTGTTTAAAAGAACTCTTTTATCATCCGGTAATTCAGCCTTTTTGCTATACTTTGTAAGTAAATCTACAGCTTGGGAAAGTCTCTGATAATTTTCTTTTGTAATTTCCTGTTCATTTTTTAGTGAATCATATTTTGTCCTTATTTCAGGGTTTGTACCAACTTCTAAATTAGTGCTGGTAGCCATGGGTGAGCCAATTACCTTTGCTTTAATTTCCTCACAAGCCTTGATATCACCACCTACCAATAAACCCTTTCTACCTTTTACCTCCATTCTTTTCCCGCAATAAACTATACTATGCATGATTGCTTCAGCCTCAATATTGCCTTTAGCATATACTTTGCTATTTTCTATAAATTTTGCTATTAAATCTCCGCCGCATTGTAATTCCCCTTTATTCATGCCTTGCATACCTCTATGCAGTATAATATTACCTCCGGCTTTAATATATGCACCTTCAACAACACCGTATACTTCTATATCTTCATCAGCATCTATAGAAAAACCGGTAATAACATTTCCTCTAACTATAACTTTACCATAAAATCTTATATTTCCGGTAGAATTATCAACATTTGCAGGCACTTCATATATTGGCAATACATGTACTTTATTATCAATTAACTTTACCTCTCCCTTGCTCGTTGAAACTAAGCCTAATCCATCTTCTGTGGCTTTTACATTCTTACCTTTAGGTAAATTTAATTTCTTCCCATCTTTTGCCTTAACCTCTTCATTATGGACATTGTATCCAACAACACCTTCTGTAGGAGGAATCATTGTAACCAACAATTGGTCTTCATTAATATTTTTTATTAATGATAATTCTCTAAAATCAACTTTTCCGTCCTCTGAAATGCTTACTTTCTTTTCTACTGATATATCAAAATGATAATCTAAAACAGCATCTTTACCATTAATCGGAGGGGTTCCAATTGCTATCATTTTTTTCTGGCTATAAACCTTATTGTTTACAATAGAGTTTATAGTATCATTTATTAGACCATACTTAATATTATTTAATTCCAATTGTTCATATATATCATTAAGTTCTACTTCCTTGCCTCCTTGAGGAGGAAAAACAATGATATATGCCTCCATTTTATCCGGGGATACTGAAATTTCATAGCTGCAATCAATTATTTCCGCTTCTTTTTCATCTATATCATTACTTGCTTTTTCTTCAAGTCCTTTATCCTCTATAATCACTTCTTTATTTTCTGCAATATTTTCGTTATAATCATTAGCTGTAGAACTTGAATTCAAAGAGGTTTCAATATTATCCAACGTTTTTTCTAATCTATTGATTTTTTCTAAATTAAGATGTTCTTCTTTTAAACCCACTTTAATCTTATAATTCGTTCCAAAGAATTTTTTATTTTCTTCCAGTATTTCTATGTCCAAATTATCTTTTACAGAGCCCAGTTTCTCTGCCGCATCTACTATTAGCTTTTCTAAATTATTTCCTTGCAAAACAATTGAATCTTTATCCAAAATATCACCACCAATAATTTATTATAGAAATAACTTTAAATTCTTTTTCAATCTGATAATCGCTTTTGTATGTAATTGAGATACTCTCGATTCTGATATGCTTAATATAGAACCTATTTCTTTATATGTTAGCTCTTCAAAATAGTATAGTGTAATAATACTCTTTTCTTTTTCTGGTAAATTGTCAATAAAGCCGGCAATGATTATTTTTAGTTCTTCTCTTTCGATTACCTTTTCCGGACTATCGTCCAATCTTTCCGACTTAAAGCTTGTCTCCCTGCTTTGTTCCAGATAGTCATCCAATGATACTAAAGTATAAGAAGAAATACTGTTAATTCTTTTATGGAATTCCTCCAGTGAAACACCAAGCTTTTCAGCTACTTCTTTATCAGTTGCACTTTCACCTTTTTCCGATTCTATTTCGTCATATGCCAGTTCTATTTCTTTAGCTTTTTGTCTAACAGAACGAGGAATCCAATCCGCCTCTCTAAGAAAATCAATTATTGCACCTCGTATTCTTATCTGAGCATATGTATCAAACTTAACACCTCGAGAAAGATCATATTTATCTATGGCATCTATAAGTCCAAAAATACCGTAGCTTACTAAATCATCATAATCTACAGTGTTTTTATAATTAACAAACAATCTTCCTGCGATATACTTAACCAGATAAATATAGTGTAAAATCAATTTTTCTCTTATTTGTTGATCCTTTTCAGTTGTATACTTTTCCCACAAAGCAGTTATATCCATACTTATATCCCCATATTGAATTATTTTTCATTAATACCCTTATTATATAAAGAAGCAGGATTAACCTCACGGAATGAATCATCCTCACTAAAACTTTCTTTATTTAATTCTCTTAGTTCTTCGTCAGAAATAGGAGGTATTTCAAGTTGAAAAGATCCTTTATTTTTTGATTTAGCTTTGCTCCTTTTTTCTGTTAATAAAAATTTTAGAATAATATTTAATAATAGAAAAACTGATGTTAGAATAATATTTATTATTACAATTTTTTCAAAGTCTACTTTAAATAAATATCCAAAAACAATATTTATGACAGTACCGAGAAAAATAAATATATAAGTGAAAATATTTACAAGTTCCATATCATTTTCCTTACTTATATTTGTTTTATACCAAATCCGATTGTTTTTATTAACAGTTTACCTGTTTCTGAATATAGTTCTATTGTTCTACCATATGTACCACCGGTATCTTCAGCAATTAAAGAAATATTCAACTTTTTTAGAGTTTCCTTGGTTGCATTTATATTTCTGGTACCTATTCTCATTATATCAGAAGTATCGCCAAAATTAAACATTTGGGCACCGCCTGCGATTTTACTTACTATACCGGATTTTTGTGCACCCTTTTTTATCATATCATTTAAAAGTTTTTCAATTCCCGTATCTGCAAATTTTGCCGGGTTGCTATTATTTTTTATTTGCTTACTATCAGGGAGCATAATGTGTGCCATACCGGAAATCTTGCTTTTCCTATCGTATAAGCAAATACCTACACAAGAGCCTAAACCCAATGTTGTAAGTATAGTAGGTGCATATACAGTGTTCAAATCAGCCATTCCAACCTTTACAACTTCAGCCATACTTATACTACTCCTAAACTATTAAGTAATATTTCAAAAGAACCACCATCAGGAATTAAAAAGAAATTACCTTTAACTAAATTTGAGCCTTCAATAAATTCCGTTTCAATAAGAAGTACATGATCACCAACTTGTCCAAAAAGTGCAATAGGTACACTCATAATAGCACCTGCCATGTCTATAGCAAGGCTAGGCACCGAAACATTAATTTTTAAACCGGTTAGGGAAGACAACGAAGATAAATAGGATCCGGCTAGTATATTTCCAACTTCCTTTAAAGCTGAACGTTCCATTTCATCTAATTCCGGATTAAAATCATTTTTACCCATTAATAAATTTGTTAAAAGTTTAGAAGATGTTTTATCTATAATAAACATAATGCTGCCGGTCATATCTCCGAATAATTGAAAATATATACCTGATACTAAAACTTCCGCTCCCCCAATTAAATCGGCTACATCTTTAAATTCGACAATGTTTACTTTTGGAACTTTCATATCAATTTTTTTTGATACCATTTTAGAAAGGGCTGTCACTGCGTTTCCGGCTCCAATGTTTCCTATTTCTTTAAGCACATCTATTTGCATTACATTCAAATCATCTACTTTAAAAGACAAAATATCACTTCCTTTAATATAGCTAAATATTTAAAATCTTTTGTACGTCCAATAAAATTACTATTCTTTCTTCTAATTTTCCAATACCGTATACATTACCCGACTCAATATTACCTATGGATTCAGGCGGCTCTTCTATCAATTCGCTATCAATATCAATAACTTCAGTTGCAGAATCAACTATCAAGCCTACGATAGTTTCATCAGCATAAACAATTATAATTCTCGTGTTTTCAGTTAATGCTGATTCGCCAAGATTAAACTTTTCTTTTAAATCAATTATTGGTACTATCTCACCTCTTAAGTTTATTACTCCTTTTACATAAGAAGAAGTCTTTGGGACTCTAGTTATTTCACTCATTTTTTCAATTGTTTTTACTTGTAGTATATCAATACCATATTCCTCATCATCAAGTTTAAAGACCACAAACTGTTTCATGATTCCCTTGCCATCCATAAAGCCACCCCCTAAATTATAGAGTTTGTATCTATTATTAATGCAACTTGTCCATCACCTAGTATAGTAGCACCGGCAATAGCTTTTATATTGCCTAAATACTTCCCAAGTGATTTTATAACTATCTCATGTTGCCCAATTAAGTTGTCCACTACAAGTCCGGAATTTTTTTCTCCTTTTTTAACCACAACAAGAGTTATATATTCTTGTTGTTCGTTGTAGTTTTTTACATCTAAAATATTTGCTAACCTTATAATGGGAAGTACATTTTCTCTATAAAGAAGTACTTCTTGACCCTGTACATTTTTTATGTTTTCAGCCTTAATAGATGTTATTTCTTTAATAGAATTAAGAGGAATTGCATATTTTTCTGTTCCCAAGTTTACTAATAAGGCTTGGATAATAGCTAACGTTAATGGTAGTCTTATTATAAATTTGCTCCCGCAATCTATAACAGATTCCACTTCAACGTTTCCACCTAAAGATTCTATTTTTGTTTTAACGACATCTAATCCAACACCTCTTCCGGATAAATCTGAAATACTAGCAGAAGTACTAAAACCGGGTTTAAATAAAAAATTAATTATTTCATTATTGTTTAACTCATCTGCTTCAGCTTTAGTAGCAAACCCTGTATCAATAATTTTATTTTTTATTTTATCTGTGCTTATTCCTTTTCCATCATCTTCTACTTCAATTACAACACTATTTCCGTCTTGATAAGCTTTTAGGAATAGTCTTCCATCGACCGATTTATTATTTTTAACCCTTTCTCCCTTGCTTTCAATACCGTGATCTATAGAATTCCTTATTAAATGAATCAATGGATCGCCTATCTCATCAATTACTGTCCTATCTAATTCTGTTTCCTCTCCTGTCATGGTTAAAGTTATTTCTTTACCAAGTTCTTTAGATAAATCTCTTACCATTCTGGGAAACCTATTAAATACTCTTTCTATAGGTACCATTCTTACTTTCATTACTGCATCATGTAAACTTGTTGTAATTCTTTCCAAATATTCTACCGCTTCTGTCATATTTAAATCTCCGGATTCTATTTCTATGCCCTCCAACCGTGTTTTTATAATTATTAGTTCACTAACGAGATTCATTAAGTTATCCAACCGATTAATATCTACTCTTACGGTTTTACCTATTTTGGCTTTTTTTACAGACAAATCATGATAATAATCTGTCTTGGCCGTCAACTCTTCGTTATCAATATGGGTAACCGTTATTTCTTCAACATCCTTAGCTCCTTCATTAATGTAAATAACTTCTTCAATAATTACCTCTTCAATTTCAGATATTGATTCTATATCTTTTTTTACAACATTCTTATCTACCGATGCCACAACTGCTAATTTGAACTCTCTGTCAAATTTTTCATCTTCTATATCTTCTACTTTTGGAGACGATTTAAAAATCTCAGAATATTCTTCCAATGTTTTAAAAACTATAAAAGCTCTAGCTGACTTTAGCATACATCCTTTTGCCAATACGATTTTTATTTTATATACTTTCATACCTTCGCTTAATGCTTTTCTAGTGAGCTCTTCATCATATTGGTTAAATAAAAAGTCTTCTATGTAATTGTCCTTTTGTGATGCTTCACCCTTATTGCTTTCTTTACTTTCCTTATCACTGACATTCTCCTTGCTTAATGATTTTAATTTGTCCTTCAAATGATTAATTCCGGTTTCAGGCTCTTTACCGCTATTTGAAATACTATCTATTGAGGTTTCTAAATAATCAAGACATTCAAATAGTATATCTATCATATGCGAGTTAACTTTGACTTCTCCGTTTCTTAAAGAATCCAAAACGTTTTCCATTTCATGAGTAAGACTCATTATTGTTGTAAACCCCATCGTACCGGCCATACCTTTAATAGTATGTGCAACTCTGAAAATTTCATTAAGCAATTTAACATTATCCGGATTTGATTCCAATCCTAATAAGCTTTGGTTAAGGCTTTGTAAATGCTCTTGGGATTCCTCTATAAATATTTCTAGGTATTGACTAATATCCATATTCTACGCCTCCATATATTTTAGTATTTGCATAGCAATATCTTCTAAAGATAATACAATATCAATAACACCGGCTTGTATAGCAGACTTTGGCATACCATATATTACACTTGTTTCTTCATTTTGAGCTATTGTTTTACCGCCTGCTTCTTTAATCTTCTTTATTCCTATTGTACCGTCTGTGCCCATTCCTGTCATTATAACTGCTATTATATTATTGCTTCCCAAATCTGCCAGTGACTCCATCATAACATTTACTGAAGGTCTATGTCCGCTAACTAAAGGCTTTTGATTTGTTTTTATCTCATACCCGCCATTTCTATTGATTATTTCCATATGATATTCTCCAGGTGCAATATATGCATAACCTTGTTTTACAATCTCACCATTTTCAGCTTCTTTTACACTTATTTTAGATAAACCATCCAATCTTTTTGCCAGGGATTTTGTAAAACCGGGCGGCATATGCTGCACAATAAAAATTGCAGCAGGTATATCAATAGGTAGCCGACATATTAAATCTTGCAAAGCTTTTGGACCTCCTGTAGAAGTACCTATACCAATAAAATACTTAATGCTACTACTTTTAGCATATAAGAGACTCTTTTTACTAGAAATATCTTGCAATGGATCTGTCTCGGCCGGTTTATAAATAAAACTTGATTTTGCTAAACTCTTTATTTTAGAAAGAATCTCGTTCTTTATTAAATCTATATTTTCTTTTAAAAACATCCCTTTAGGCTTAGTAACAAAATCTGCTGCCCCTAATTCCAGAGCTTTAATCGTTGACTCCGCTCCTTTAGTTGATAGGCCTGAAAGTATTATTACAACAGGAAAATAGTTTGTTTTCTTTAGTTCTTCTAAAACAATTAGTCCATTCATTAATGGCATTTCAAGATCAAGAGTAATCACATCCGGTTTTAATAACAATGTCTTTTCAATGCATTCCTTACCGTTTTTTGCAGTACCGACAACATCAATTTGACTGTCTGTTTTTAAAATATCCGTGAGTATTTTTCTAATCAAAGCTGAATCATCTACAACAAGCACTTTAATTTTTTTTGAAATCAATCAACTCAGTCCTCTTTTTAGTAATTTCCTTTGTTCATTAAAAATAAATTTTATCAGTGTGTCTCTATCACTTCTTTTCATATTTTTAAATTCAACACCATATTCAAATAAAAACGACTTTTCTATATTAAACATTTTTCTTTTAATAATTCCTTTTAGAAAAAGAATGTTTTTTTCATCTATTTTAATCTCAAGTCCAACCAGATCGTTTAAGCTCATCTCAAGTTTTGCGAAAAAAAGCGCACCGCCTCCGCTAATATCAGATAAAATAGCTTCATGATAATTACCTGAATTTTCGTTATCGTTATCATTACTTTTTTTTATTTTTATCGTTCTTGTAAGCTTTAACCTATAATATCCTCGTCTTTGTGTTTTTTTTAATTCCGATACCGCTTTTAATCTTATAATCGAAATTTTCCCATATTCTTTCTCCAAAACAACTGTATCAAATTCATAAACACCTTCTTTTTTAGGTATAATGATTTTGACTGATTCCCCATCTCGAAAGTAGACTAAGCTACCTTTATATATTGGATTAAAAATATCTAAAAATTCATTATAAACACCTGCAATTTGACTAATATATTCTGTTTTCGTATTTCTTTCTTTAGATATGACTTGAATCTTATTTCCAATTTTAAAAAAATCATTTAAATCCAATATAACAACCTCCGAAGAAAATAACACTAATTAAAAAACCATTTTAGTTTATTGATAAATAATTTAATACCATCTTGAGCTCCTTGTTCCTCATAATAGTTACTCAAAAGAGTATCGGCAATACTTGATATGTTTTTTGATGCCTCACTGTTTTTATTCATTAATACAAACGGCTGCTGGCTTTTTACAGCATTTTTAACATTCTTATCATTTAGAATAAATCCTAATTTATAAACCTTCATATCTAAAAATTTTTCAGAGGCTTCTACCAGTTTATTAAGCAAATTTTCTGCTTCTCTTACACTCTCTGCTCTATTAATTAATAATTTAACCTCTTTTGATTTATCCTTTTGAGATATTACTTTAATTAGAGTGTACGCATCTGTAATTGCAGTCGGCTCAGGAGTAGTAACTAAAATAATTTCTTTCGCTGCATAAATAAAACTTAGTACATTATTCGAAACACCGGCTCCTGTATCAATAAAAACTATATCTGCTTCCTCATCCAGTTTGCTTAACTGTAATAATAGATTAGCCAGTTGATTCTTATCTATTTTTATTAAATCTTGTATACCCGAACCTCCGGATATAAACCTAATACCTTCCGGCCCTTCTTCAATAATTTCCAACATATCTCTTTTATAGTTTATTACATCAGATAAGCTATACTTTGGCGATTTACCAAGCACTATATCAATGTTAGATAGTCCTAAATCAGCATCAATTATTATAATTTTAAGTCCGAGTTGGGATAATTTAATACCTAGATTTATCGCTAAATTTGTCTTACCAACTCCGCCTTTGCCACTTGTAATAGTAATAACTCTGGCTGATTTTTTTGAACTTCTACCATATGTATTTTCTTTTATTTTATTATAATCCAAATTCTTAAATATCTCACGTAGTTTTTCAGCTTGATCTTTCATATAATCTATCACCTAACAATGAATTAATTATTTTGTTAACATCAGCAACTTCAATATCATCAGGTACATTTTGTCCAACTGTAAAATAAGACAATGGTTTTTTTGTTAAATATGTGGTATTTAGTATAATGCCAAATGAAGATGTTTCATCAATCTTTGTAAAAAGTAATTTATAATCTTTTAAAAAACCGTAACTATCAATTATTTCTTTACAATCTGCCATTTTAGTCGTTGCACTAATAACTAGGTAAACTTGACTATCAATATCTTCATTTAATAAAGGTTTTAATTCCATAAGCTGATATCTGTCTTTGTGGCTTCTTCCTGCCGTATCCACCATTATTATATCTTTTTCTTTATACTTTTTAATAGCATCAATAAACTCTAATGGTGAATAAATTACAGATAAAGGTACATTGATTATCTCGCTATATGTTCTCAGTTGCTCGACAGCCGCTATTCTGTATGTATCAGATGTTATAAATCCAACCTTCTTTTTCTTTGATAAAGAAAAAATAGCAGCTAACTTAGCCAAAGTTGTTGTTTTTCCTACACCAGTTGGCCCTACAAAAATCCTAACCTTTTTTGATGAATCATTAAAACCGTCATTTTCCTTTGGGAAATATTCTAATAAAATGTTGTAAATAAAGTTTCTTACAATATTTTCATCTTCTTGTATTTGCAATGTCAAGTCTTCACTGATACGTTTTTTTATTCCGCTAATTATCTCTTCCTCTACCTCATTTTTTCTCAATCTATTTAAATATTCTTTAACAAGATCGGAAAACTTATCGTCACCTTCTTTGATAGTATTATAAACTTTGTCTATCATGGTTTTTAGTTCACTGAATTCCGATTGCATATTTTTCATGGGCATGTTAATATCTGTGTTTAGAAAAACATCTTTTCTTTTGTTTTCAATAGAACTATTATTAGTAGAGTTTTCTTTTTCTTGCTCAATTTTCTTAGTAATATCAGATCTTTTTTCTTCTTGTTTTGTATAATCATCTACAGTAGCTACTACTTCTATTAAAGGTTTAATAAAAAAACCGGCAATCCCTTTTTTTCGAACCTTTCTTGTACTAATTATTATAGCATCTCTACCTAAATCCATTTTTACTTTTTGCATCGCTTCCTGCACTGTTTCACCCATATATCTTTTTACTCTCATCAAATACTCACCATCCCAATTGATTGTACTTCAATAGAAGGATCAATCTCATTATAAGATAACACTGTTAACCCGGGTAAAACCCCCTCCGAAATCCTTTTAAAATACATTCTTACCATCGGAGAAGTTAAGATAAGGGGTTGTTCGCCAACAGACATTACATTTTGTACTTCCTTCATCAAACTGCTTGCAATGCGTTGCGAAATGCCGGGGTCAACAGATAAATAAGTGCCATAATCAGTTTGTTGTACTGAATCAATTATTGCTTGTTCCAATTCTTGATCCAAAGTTATCACTTTAGATTTTTTGCCGCTTATAAACCGTTTAGTGATTGCGCGAGACATAGCTTGTCTGACATATTCAGTTAACATATCCGTATCTTTTGTAATAGTAGCATAATCAGCTAATGTTTCCAAAATAGTTACCAAATCTCTTATAGATATATCTTCTTTTAATAAATTTGATAAAACTCTATGTACTTCACCCAGTGAAAGAGCTTTAGGAACTACTTCATCTACCAACGCAGGATACATTTCTCTAGTATTATCCAGAAGTTTTTGTACATCTTGTCTTCCTAATAACTCAGCGGAATATTTTTTGATTATTTCAGTTAAATGTGTTGCTATAATTGATGGGGAGTCTACAACAGTATATCCCATCATTTCCGCCTTTTCTTTCTGGTTTTCGCTTATCCAAACGGCAGGCAAACCAAAAGCGGGTTCTACCGTTTTAACACCCTCAAGCTCCCCTTCCGCGGTACCGGGGTTCATAGCTAAAAAGTTATCAAACATTATTTCACCATTTGCAACTTCTATACCTTTTATCTTAATCAAATATTCATTGGGTTTTAATTGTATATTATCTCTAAGCCTTATTATTGGCACGACGATACCCAGATCTAATGCACATTGTCTTCTAATCATTACTACTCGATCTAAAAGATCCCCCCCTTGCTCAGAATCGGCTAATGGAATAATACCATAACCAAATTCCAATTCAATAGGGTCTACCTGTAATAATGACATAACATTCTCCGGTTTTCTGATTTCATCTACTTCAATATCCTGATCCAGCATTTCTTGTTTCAATTCTGCTTCTTTTATAGTCTTTTGTAAAGTAAAAGCCATAAATGCCATCAATCCTGATAGTATTATATTAGGAATAGCCGGTAAACCGGTAAAAGCCAACAGGAATACAACCCCGGAGACTATATAAAGAGATTTTGGTTGAGTCAGCAATTGTATTAATATATCTTCACCTAAATTAGAATCTGATGCTGCTCTCGTAACAATTATACCTGTAGCAGTTGAAATCAATAAGGCAGGAATCTGGCTTACCAAGCCATCACCCACAGTAAGGTTAGTATATACCGAAGCAGCGGTTGTAAAATCCATGCTCTTTTGTAGCATCCCGATTGCAAAACCTGCGGTAATATTAATTATAGTAATAATTATTCCGGCTATCGCATCTCCCTTAACAAACTTACTTGCACCATCCATTGCACCATAAAAATCAGCTTCCCGTTGAATCTTTATTCTTCTTTCTCTAGCTTCACCTTCACTTATTAAACCGGAATTCAAGTCGGCATCTATAGCCATTTGCTTACCGGGCATAGCATCCAATGTAAACCTGGCAGATACCTCAGCAACCCTTTCTGCACCTTTGGTTATTACCATAAATTGAATAACTACAATTATTAAGAATATTATAATTCCTACAATCGAATTATTGCCAATAACAAAATGTCCAAAGGATTCAATTACCTTACCGGCATTGGCCTTACCTAATATAAGCTTTGTAGAAGAAATATTTAAACTCAATCTAAATAAAGTGGTAACAAGAAGTAAAGATGGAAATATAGAAAATTGCAAAGCCTCTTTAGTATACATAGAAATTATCAATATCATTAAGGATAACGATATGTTAAATGTTAATAATATATCCATCAAAAAATTTGGAATCGGAATAACTATTAAAAGTACTATCCCAATAATAGCTAAAGACACAACAATATCTCCAAATTTAAACACTTTGCCCATTTTAATTCTCCTTTAGACTGTATACATAAGCTAGCACTTCGGCTACTGCCTGATATAAATCTTCCGGTATCTCTTGACCGATATCAACACTTTTGAACAATATTTGCGCTAAGTCTTTATTCTCAACTATAGGAATAACACTTTTATTTGCTACTTCTTTTATCCTTTGAGCAATTAAATCTTTACCTTTTGCAACAATATACGGTGCCTGAGCTATATCTTGATCGTATTTAATTGCAATAGCCAAATGAGTAGGGTTTGTGATAATTACATCTGCTTTTGGTACTTCTGCTATCATTCTTCTAAGTGATAATTGTCTTTGCTTTTCTCTTATTTTTGATTTTACTTGGGGGCTTCCTTCTATTTGTTTATACTCTTCTTTAACTTCTTGCTTAGTCATCCTTAAATTCTTTTCATACTCCCAAATTTGAAATCCATAATCGAATAAGGATAGTATTAGTAAGATTATTGATACTCTAAAACCTATAGAAATTATAGAATTCCCAATAAATGCAACAGAATTATTTAAATCCATTTCCAGCAATTTTGGTATTGAATTATAATTATCTCTAAAAAATCTAAAAATAAAATATCCAATCAACGTAATCTTAAAAATCGCCTTTAAAAGTTCAACTATTGAATTTTTTGAAAAAAGCCTTTTAAACCCTTCTATAGGATTTAATTTGCTAAATTTCGGTGTAAGCGGCTTAATGGTGAATAAAAAACCTACTTGTAAATAATTTGCAAACATTGATGCAAATGCGGAAACCAATAAAATCGGTATTATTAATCGCATATATAACTCAATAGAATAATAAAAAAATTCTTTTATGTTTCCATTCTTGCTTAAGTCGGCAGAATAATAATAAAGGGAAAAAAACCTGTTAAGAGCAATATTAAAATTTTGATATAAATATTTTGATAAAAGCTTTATTGCCCAAAACATTGATAAAAGTAAAACTGCTGATACAATTTCTCTGCTTTTAGCAATTTGCCCTCTTTCTCTAGCCTCTCTTCTTCTTTTTGGCGTAGCCCTCTCAGTCTTTTCTTCAGAAAAAAATTGTAAGTTAATTTCAATATCATACAAATTTATCATCCTCTAGTCATGCTTTGAAGGATTATACTAATAAATGCATATAGTTTATCAAAAACATAGTCTAAAGTACTTGCAAATGCCGGTAAAATGAATATTAAAGATAAAAGTCCTATAATAATTCTAAGGGGCAGCCCAATAACAAAAACATTCATCTGCGGTACAGTTCTGGCTAAGATGCCTAATGCTACTTCTGCTAATAAAACCGCTGCTATTATTGGTAGGCCAATCTTGAAACCTATAAAAAAAGATTCAACAAATATATTAATTAAATTATTAGTAATAGCTTCTGAAAATTCCAAAGCATCAATAGGCACAACAAGGTAACTTTTTATAAGGGCAGATAAAAAAATATGATGTCCATTCGTTATTAATAGCATATTCAAAGCCAGCAAATATAGAAAATTCCCAAGCAAAGGCACTTGAACGTTATTTACCGGATCTATTATATTTACCATGCCAAAGCCTACTTGCACATCAATAATCTGGCCGGCAACTAAAAGCGAAGAAAATATTAAAAAAGAGACAAAACCTAATATAATTCCAATTAAGAATTCTTTAAAAACTAATATGGTAAAATCTATTAAACTATAATAATTTATATCAACGTTTCCAAGACTCGGTGTTATAATAAAAGTACAAAATAAAGCCAAGCCTATCTTTAAATATAAAGGCATATTTTTTCGTGAAAATATAGGAGTTATAACAAAAATTGACGTCATTCTCACAAGTACAAGTAAAAATATTAAAAACTTATTAATAAAAATATTGCTCACATCATACATTATTCTACCTTATATACCGATATATATTTTCATATAAATTTATCGTAAATTCGGTTATTATATTTCCCATCCAAGGGCCAAAAATAAGCAAAGTTAAAAAAATTGTAATAATTTTAGGTATAAATGATAAAGTAGGCTCCTGTATCTGAGTAGTTGCTTGTATAATACTTACCATTAACCCTACTAATAAAGATAAGCCTAGCATTGGAGCACTTATCATCAAGGCTACAGTAATTGCTCTTTGAGCCAAATCAATAATTATACCATGATCCACATTACCACCTCCATTAGCTGAAACCTAAAAGTAAAGACTTAATGATAAGGTTCCAACCATCAACCATAACAAATAATAAAATTTTAAATGGCAGTGATATCATCACCGGAGGTAACATCATCATTCCCATAGACATTAAAGTGCTTGCAACAACCATATCAATAATTAAAAAAGGAACGTAAAGGAAAAAACCCATTTCAAAGGCCGTTTTCATTTCAGATATAATAAATGCCGGAATCAAAGCTGTTGTAGGTATATCGTCAAACTCCAATGCACTTTCAATATCACTAAGCTTTAAAAAAAGGGCTAGGTCTTTTTCCCTAGTATATTTAAACATAAACCTCCGTACTGGCTCTAAAACTCTTTTAATTGCCGTTTCTTGCTCTATTTCTTGATTCATATATGGCTGTAGGGCAGTTTCATTTACTTCAGCAATTACCGGGGACATGATAAAAAACGTAAGAAATAATGCCAATCCAATTAAAGCTTGGTTAGGCGGCATCTGTTGAACCCCGACAGCACTCCTTGTAAAACTCAATACTATAATTATCCTTGTAAAGGATGTAACCATTATTAACAAAGCAGGCGCCAAAGACAAGATTGTAAGCAAGAACAATATTTGAAGACTCAATGCTATTTCGCCCGGCGATTCTGCAGGTTTTATATTTAAATCTATACTTGGTACAGGGATCTCCGGTTGTGCAGCTACGCTGCCCGTAATAGCAACCAATAATATAGTTATAAATAATATCAAAAAAAACAATTTTTTAGTCATTTCTACCTCTAATTTTTTTTATAACCTTAAATATACTGTTTGTAATACTTTCCTGATTTTTTCCTTCTACATCATAACTTGCTTCATCATTAACGTCACTAAGTATATTGTCAAATTTAAAGTCGGAACCTTTTTTTTGTTCTAATATTGCATTTTTAATATCTTCTTCAGATAATTTATATAAGAAGTTTATATTTTTTTGTGTAGACGATATCAAAAAGTAATTCTCCCCGATTCTAATTATATAAACATTTCTGTCATAACCTAGGGAAAGTGTTTCAACAAGTTTCATTATTTTGTTCTTACCAAAATTTTTTCTAGCTATAAACCTTGATAGATAATAGCTGGCACATAATATAATTAAGAATACTATTAAGATATACATTATCTTCATAAGACCCATAAAAAAACTCATGTTTGAATCTTTATCTAAAATACTGCCAAAAAAAATGTTTATTTGAGTTAAAAAAAATATATAATAACCATACATAAACTACCCTAATACCTTTTTTACAGCTTCAACTATTCTTTCAGGTTGAAACGGTTTTACAATAAAATCCTTTGCTCCTGCTTGTATTGCCTCTATAACCATAGCTTGTTGTCCCATAGCAGAACACATTATTATTCTTGCTGAATTATCGAGCTTTTTTATTTCCTTAACAGCTTGAATTCCATCCATCTCCGGCATTGTTATATCCATAATAACTAAATCAGGACTGGATTCTTTAAATGCATCTATTGCTTTAACACCGTTTTCAGCTTCACCTGCTATTGTAAATCCATTCTTTGTTAATACATCCTTTATCATCATTCTCATAAAAGCTGCATCATCAACAATAAGAATTCCATTTGCCATTTTTTATCCTCCCTCGAATATGCTTATTATACTACAATTCTCTAACCAGTCTTTTACTAGGGCTAACAATGTCTGTTATTCTAACTCCAAAACTTTCATCAATGACAACTACTTCACCTTTTGCAATAAACTTACCGTTCACAATAATATCAACAGGCTCACCGGCTAATCTATCTAATTCTATTACACTTCCGGGCCCAAACTCCAATATCTCTTTTATTAATTTTTTTGTCCTACCAAGTTCGACACTCACTTCCAAAGGTACATCCATTATTAAATCTATATTCTCTTTACTACCTGCTGTTTCTTGTTTATCAAAGGACTGAAATTGTACCGGTTGAACACTTATAGGCACCGAATCCTTTTCCATACTGCCGTCAAACCGAGAATCCATAATATCAGATTTAACCATTTGTATATCCTCTGTTTTAATTCGACTTATTTCCGGTTTTTCCTTCTCTTTTATATTATTCTCATTTTCTTTTGTAGTTTCTTGCAATGAAATTAAATTATTAACCATATCTTTTGCAAAATCAAATGGTATCAGTTGCATTATTTCACTGTCAATAAAACCCTCAACAATCATTTTAAAAGCAATTTTTACAATAACACCCTTATCAATCAAATCTTCAGGTAATCCTTCTTCAAATCTTATAATATAAGCCTTTGGTGGCGAAATATTAATATTCTTTTTAAACATAGTAGATAAAGATGTACATGATGATCCAACCATCTGGTTCATTGCTTCACTTATTGCACTTAAATGTAAGTCGGATATTTCTTCAGTAGTGTCTTCTCCGGTGCCACCCATCATTAAATCAGTTATTATTCTTACGTCTTCTTCTTTTAATACTAATAAGTTTGTGCCTGCTAAACCTTCAGTATATTCAACCTTAACACCTACATAGGGCAATGGATATTTAACTATTAAATCATCCCAAGTCATAACGGTTACTTTAGGAGTTGTAATTGTCACTTTATTATTAAGCAATGTAAACAATGTAGTAGCAGATGTTCCCATGCTTATATTTCCAATTTCGCCTAAGGCATCAATTTCTTCAGACGTCAATTGCATTATATCACTATTGCTTTGCTCATCTGCTGAAGTATCATTGCCTTTTAACAAAGCATCAATTTCTTCTTGGGATAGCATTTCACTCATTTAATTCATCTCCCTTCTTTTCAACTTTTGTTACCTTAACTGCCAGTTTATTTTTTATAACACCCGGTGTACCATAAAACTTCAACTTATTGCCAACAAGTATTTTCATTTGATTGTTTATTGATTTATTTAAATGTACCACATCACCTTTTTGCAAGTTTATTATATCTTTGACAGTTAAATTACAATTACCTAAAATCACGGAAATAGGTAGCAATGTAGTTTCTATCCTTTTTTCTATATGTTTTATACTGCCTTCAGTTATATCTTTGGAAATACCTGAAAACCAAAATTTCGTACTTAATTTCGATATTATAGGTTCAATAACTAAATGCGGTATGCAAATATGCATCATACCTTCAGTTGCTCCTATGCTTAAACTTAGTGTAATCAATGCAATGGTTTCATTAGGTGAAATTATTTGTGCAAACTGTGTATTTGTTTCAATATTTATTAACTTAGGTTTTAAATCTATTACGTTTTTCCAAGGGTCTTTTAAATAATTGAGTATCTGACCAAATACTTTTTCTATTAAAGTCAATTCAATTTCGGTAAATCCTCTTGTTCTTTCAAAAGCATCACCTGTCCCGCCTAAAACCCTTTCAATCATTGAAAAGCTGATACTTTGGCTTATCTCAATTAAAACAGAACCTTTAAGGGGTAAAAAGTCAACTATACCGAGTGTAGATGGATTTGGCATAGAATTACTAAATTCATAGTAAGTTAATTGATCCACGGATTCAACCTCTACTTGAACTAACGCTCTTAAAAAACCGGATAAATAAGTTTGCAAAAGTCTAGAAAAGTTTTCATGAATCATTTGTAGTGTTCTAAGTTGATCCTTTGCAAATTTATTAGGTATTTTAAAATCGTAATTCTTTATCTTCTTTTCTTCTTTTTCATCCTTTATCCCTTTTACATCAAGTTCGCCCGTGTTCAAAGCGTTTAACAGTGCATCTATTTCACTTTGTGATAATACTTCAGACAAGGCTTCCACCTACCTTATTGAATTATGAATTCTCGAAAATATACATTTAAAACATTTTCCGTTTTGATAATATTTTTTATTCCATCCGTTATTTCTTTTTGAAGTTTGATTTGGCCTTCAGCACCCTCAAAGTCTTCTTCTCTTTTAGATCTTAGAATCAAATATATTTCGTTTCTAATCTCTGATTCTCTAGCTCTTACTAATTCTTCAATCTTTTTATTTGCTAATTCTACTTCTATTACTGTCTTTAAAATCTTCTTACTATCTTTTACATTAGTAACAAAGGATTCATCAAACTCGTACATGACTATTTTTTTGTCAACTTTTAAAACTTCTTCTTTGGAACTTGATAATTTTGTCGATACAATGATAAAAACTATACCTGAAATAATTACAATTAAAAGAATAACTGCAATTATTATCAAAAGTATTTTCTTATTCATAATTAAATCCTCCAATACTGTTAATCGAGACTTCCTCGGCTTCTCTCCTTAATATTACTATATCAACTCGGCGATTGTTTTGCCTTCCTATTGACGTTTCATTTGTATCTATTGGGTGGTATTCACCATACCCAGCCGCAGAAATACGCCAAGGTTCTATATCATTTAATTCTATTACATATTTAACTACATTTACTGCTCTTGTAGTTGACAGTTCCCAATTTGAAGGAAATCTACTTGTGCTTATAGGTACATTGTCTGTATGACCTTCTATCCTCATAGGTTTGCCGCTATCTTTTATTACATCGGATATCATATTAATTATATACTTAGCTTCATCTTTGATTTCAGCTCTCCCAAAGTCAAATAATACTGTATCTAAAAACCTTATAAGTAAGCCTCTTTCATCAAGACTTAGTGTTACACTATTATCTAAACCGTTCTCTTCCAGAAAATCTTTTAGTTCTTGATAAATTTTTTTAAACTCTTCTTGCTCTTCTTCTATAACGTCTCCGGGTAAGGTTGTTTCAATTTCTTTCATTTCTACGATTATTCCGGAATCCAACACACCTAAAGAGCCTTTCATTGAAGTAATTATAGCTTTAAATTTTTGATTATCTATTGTAGACATTGAGAATAGCAAAACAAAAAAACATAACAATAAAGTGACTAAATCACCATATGTGGCCATCCATGCAGGCGAACCACTACTTCCTTCGACTTTCTTTTTTTTTCTTGCCATTTTTATTCTTCTCCTTCGTCTTCTTCTTTTCCCTTCTTTAGATTGTTTCTCATTCTAGGAGATAAAAATGCTTTCAGTTTTTCTTCTATAATTCTGGGATTCTCTCCTGCTTGAATAGACAACATTCCCTCTAAAGTAACTTCTTTCATCAATATTTCTTGAGAACTTCTAATCTTCAGCTTATTAACAACGGGAATGCAAAATAAATTGGCTATCATAGACCCGTAAAAAGTAGTTACTATTGCAACAGCCATATTAGGGCCAACAGAAGATGGGTCCTTTAGATTTGCCAACATATTAATTAAGCCTATTAAGGTACCTATCATTCCGAATCCGGGACCTAATGTACCCATAGTCTCAAATACATTCTGGTTCCCCCCGTGTCTTTCTTCAATAAAAGCTAATTCTGTTTCCAGTATATTTCGCACTAGTTCCGGATCGGTTCCATCGACAATAAGCATAATTCCCTTTTGCAAAAATTCATCTTTAAGTTCCAGTACTGCTTCTTCTAAAGCTAGTAATCCATCTTTTCTAGCTATATTGGCCAAATCAATAATTATTTTTATAACAGCCTCAGCATTTAATTCTTTATAAAAAAACACATGCCTTAGTGCAATAAAGCCTTCCTTTAAGCTGTTTAAAGGAAATGCAAAGGTTGTTGCGGCAAAGGTGCCGCCAAAAGTTACAAGTACGGAATAAAAATCAACATAACCCATAAGACTACCGCTGCCCATAATTGTATAAATTATAAAGAAAATACCTAAAATCAATCCGCCAAAAGATGCAAAATCCAATTCTGTCACCTCTTTTCAAGCATTATAATTCATGTTTTATTATTTTCGGAAGATCGTTTACCCTTCTTTTAAACTCTATAATTCGTTGAATCACTTCTTCTACCGATTCAACGACAACAAATTTTTTGCCGTCTCTTAATGTTATAACCGTATCCGGTGTTTCTTCCAATGTTTCTATCAAATCAAAATTAATAAAATATTCTTTGTTATTTAATCTTGTAACCTTAATCATATATTCACATCCTTTTATAACAGCCCCTGAGCCGCAGCCCAGGGGCTGTTAAAAACTATCGTTTCATATTTACCAGTTCTTGAAGCATTTCATCTGATGTGGTTATAATTCTGGAGTTGGCTTGGAAACCCCTTTGGGTGCTTATCATTTCTGTAAATTCTCTTGATATATCCACATTGGACATCTCCAATGTCCCGGGATTTAATGCTCCCAAACCGCTGCTTCCCGGTAAGCCATAAATGGCATCACCGGAGTTAGGGGTCACTTGATACATATTTTCTGCTGTCTTTTCCAAACCTGCAGGGTTTTTAAAAGCCGCTAAAACAATTTGACCTATAACCCTACTTTGTCCGTTTGTAAAAATACCGTATATTTCTCCTGTAGGACCTATGCTAAAGGTATCTAAGTATCCTTGTTTATAACCGTTTTTACTTGATACGGAGGCACTGGATTCATTGCTAAAAGCTGTAAGCTGGGATAAATCTACCTTTACTTCGAAGTCTGCAGAACCGTTTTTACCGGGAATGTTCAATTCCAATTCCGTTACATAATCAGCTTCTCCTTTTAATAATGATCCTTCTTTTGTAAATCTAATATTGGTAACTAAATTAGCATAATCAGGTTCATCATCTCCGGTAGGGTCTGCAGTATTAAAAAACACTCCGGTCTCCAAATTTTGCACTATAACACCCCAGGTGCTTTCTTTATCGTCATCATCAGAATCCATTCCTTCTCCATCAGCCCCTAGACCTCTAACAAAAATAAACTTTATATTATGTTGACCGCCTAGACTATCGTAAAAAGTTGAGGTGGTTTCTCTATATTCAATTTCAGCAGGAAGATTCAACTCTGCAATTGGCGGTGTTTTCGATGAATCCTCTTTTGGTGTATAAAAGTCTTCTAAGCTAACACTTTCACCAATCATAGCCAAATTATTATTTAAATTACCTGTAAATGTAGCCTTATCAGAGGCTTTCGCAGGGAAAGATTTTGATTTGGAAATCTGTAGTCCTTCCATAACGCCTTTTAAAACCGGTTTGCCTGAACCTGTATTTTTAGTTTCATCTTCCATATATCCCAATACTCTATAACCATTTGAAGCAACTAAATTTCCTTCCTCGTCCAAGGAAAAGTTACCGGCTCTGGTATAGGCTCTGCTTAAAAAGTCTTCGCTATTGGACAGTATAAAAAATCCATCTCCGTTTATTGCTATATCCGTATTATTATCCGTCCTTTGTACTGCTCCTCTTTCGTGGAAAGTATCAATGGATGAAAGAGAAATACCTAAACCTATCTGTTGAGGATTTGTGCCGCCTCTGCCTAATTGGGGAGAGCCTGCACCCTTTATCGTTTGACTGAATACATCTTGGAAATTTGCTCTCTCTCCTTTATAACCAACGGTATTTACATTGGCAATATTATTACCTATAACGTCCATTTTAAGCTGGTGGGCTCTAAGCCCCGATACACCTGAAAACATTGATCTCATCATATTAAATCGACCTCCAATATATGCTTTATTTTCCCTTTCTCCGTCATTCAAAAGGGTTAAGCCTCCTATAAAAGGTCCGGCTTAAATAATTATAGCTCCGTCAATATTTGTAAAAATCTTATCTCGTAAGGACTCATCCGTTGTTGCGGTAATTACGGTTTTGTTTCTTACATTTGCAATCAAAGCCGTATTTCCCATAATTATCAAGGTGTCTTTCAAACCTTTTTGAGCAGCCTTTTCAACTGCATTATTAATGTTCTTTATATCCTGTGTTGTAAATTCGATATTTCTTTTTTCTAATCTTTCCTGAGCATGTTTAGAAAACTTAACATTTTGCTCTTTGCTTATAACCTTATCTAAAACCTCATCGAAGCTTATCCCTTTGCTTGCTTTAGGCTTGTCCGGTGTTCTAACAGGAGTTTTTGGTTTCACAATGGGTATCATAGTTCTATTAATGTTTAATTTATAATCATCCATCATATCACCTCTAAGCAATACATCATTCTACTTCATAGATTTCATCTAATGTTATATACTTTTCTCCAATTCTCAGTTGTATTTTTCCGTCTTTGCTTTTAATAGAATCCACAATCCCTTCTACTTCCATATCCCCTTGTCTAGCTTTCACCAGCTTTCCTAGCATGGAATAGCCTATATTGAATTTCAAACTTTGATTTAATATCTCCGTTTGCTCCAGTGGTGAGATTAAGTCGGTTACTTCTTTAACGTTCTCATAAGGTATCTCTTTATCCTTTACCACTAAATAAATATTGTTTCCTTCTACTTTTACTTTTTCAACAATACCTATGATATCTACTGATTTATCTGTTTCATCTTTTACAGTTGCACTTATAAGTTTATTTACCATGCTATATGCCGAATTCATCTTCGTTATTTTATTTGAGTTCTGTGCCTGTTCCAATGTGCTAAACTGTGCCATTTGGGCTATAAATTCTTTGTCTTCCATTGGCTGAAGCGGATTTTGATATCGAAGTTGTGTTACCAAAAGGTTCAAAAAAGCATCTTTATCTAACATGTTTTTATATTCTTTAGTTTCATTGGAACTTGGAATATATGTCCCACCTGAATTCACACTACTTACTGCCATATTTGCCACCTCCTAAACTTTAATATCTAAGGTACCTTCTTTTATTGAATAAGGATTAACTTTTTCTTGGTAATAATCTATATCTTCAATTTCCATACTCTTTAAACCTTTTTGTCTAACGGCACCTTTTGGTTGGTTGCTTTCATTATTACGCCATCTTTTCTCATTTCCTACAGAAACACTTAAACTATGGACGTTTATACCCCTTTCTTGCAATGAGTCCTTTAATTCGGAGAAGTTTGATTCAATTATTTCTTTTACATGGTTATTTTCTGCAGTAAACTTTGCTATAATTTCCCCTTTATCAAGAACAATCTTTAACAATAATTTTCCAAGGTTATCAGGCTTTAGTTGGATCCTAATCTCTGAAAAATCTTCGCTAGAAACAAGTCTAATTTTACCCGTTATTTGTTTAAAAACATCCGCTTTTATTGTTTCAGCTTGTTTAGCTATAGTATCAAATTTTTGATTTTTTGAAAAATCCGCTTTTGCACTTCTGTCTACCATGGGGATGTTTTCTTCATAGTCTTTAATACCACCGGCATCATTCTTTTTATTTTCCTTTTCCAGAGCGATATCCGGTACATCCTTTTCCTCATTACCCGGATTTTCTACATTTGTATCTTTTTTATCAGTTGTATCTCTCTTTTTAATACCCGTCTTTTCTTCTGTAGTTTCATAGTCAACTGATAAAGGCTCTTTGCTCTTAGATTTAAAATTGATATCCCCATTATTTATCTCATTATTTTCTAAAACTGTTCCTTTGGTTTTGGTAAGTTCCTCCAATTCCATTAGTAAATCTTTAATTTGTATATTGCTTTCGGAAACCGGCTTATTATCATTTCTTTGTTTTAATTCATCCAGCATCTGATTTAAAAGTTCTAATACTTCCCCATCCCCCTGAATATACCCATCGTCTACTAGTGCAATTATACCTGCGTCTGATTCCTCTGTTTCTTTAAAACCATTAATTTGTAATTCAAGTGCTTCAATTATTTTTTGCAAAAATAATAAAATCTCTTCGTTTATCAATTGCGGATCTTCAAGTAATTTAATCATTTCTTCTAATTTGTTAGCTTTTATTTCTTTTTCAACAGCATCCGGCTTTTTAATTTCTTTGCTCTTTTCATTGAAATCAATTCCGGTTTCTATAGCTTTATTTTTTGTTATTTTAAAGGATTCAAATTTATCTACTTCCATATCGTCATTTAGCTTATTTATTTTATCTATTCTTTCTGAAATTATCTTGTTTAATTTATTTTTTTTACCGGTGTTATTGTTATTTAACAATGCTGTATTTAAAAACTCTTTAAAGCTATTTCTCTTTTCCATGTCTTTGGGATGCATTTTATTGTTAAGTTCAAAAGGTATTTCAAGAGATGGACTCATTACTTCTAAAAAATTCATATTATCACCCCCTTCCATTTGTTATTATATTGTTTAAGTTATTAAGGCATTAAGTATTTATACCATCTTAAGTATTTGGTTTTCAATGTGCAATTTTTTAAATAGTTAAAAACAATTTAGTCGGATAAAAGCTCAAATCTTTCAAGTTCTTTTATTTCTTCTAAAATTTGTGCAGCTTGCAGAGGATCCATGAGTGTAAGTATTTTGCTGCTTTTATCTTTGCTCATATTTCTTAATATTTGCACAACAGCACCTTTACTTTCCATATTCGATAGTATTAGTGAAGCATTTGCCGGATTCATCTTTTCAAAATATTCTACTTGTTCTTCTACACTATTTAACTTTTCATTTACTAGTTTTAATCTTTCATTAATAGTTTTTTCTTTTTTTTCTAAAGCCTTTTCTTTTATAGCTAAATCATTTTCTTTTTCTTCAATTTCTTTTATCTTTTCTTCCAATTGCTTTGTTTGCAATGCTATTTCACTCTTTTCAGCTTGTAACTTTTCTTCTTTTAATTCTTCCGGAGTTTTGTTCTCTACAACCGGCTTTAGTATATTACCAATAAGTGGAATATTGGAAACTGTTTTTAATATAATTGTTTTGCCTCCGCCAATATTAAAGAAGAAAATACCTGCAATGGCGATTATGCTTGTTAAAAACAAAATGACAATTACTAAAAAAAAATTTTGCAGTTTGGAGTGCTTTTTTCCTATAGCTTTATTTTTTTTATCTGATTTAGCCTGTTGCATTAAGCTCCCTCCACTATTAAGGTCTATTATGTTTGAAACCTATTATTTCATCCAGATCTTTTTCTGTTTCTTTTTGTAATTCATAATTGTAATTAAGCAAATCAATTTCTTTTAATCTTTCTAATACCTTCCTGTCTTGCATTGCTTTAATTAGCTTAACTCTATTTTCTTTTACATCATTATCCGCATTTTTAACATCAATTGTCTTTTTTTTAATTACTTCTTTTAAATAATTCTGGTTTTCCTCTATTTTTAATAACTCTCCAATAGTCATGCCTTTTGCAATACTATTCCTAAAATCATCAAAATTTTTATTTAAATCAGCATTCAAATTAAGTAGCTTATTTTTCTCTTTTATATACCTTTTTATTGATAAGCTAAGATGCATCTTCTGATTTCTTTCGATACTCTCTCTATATGAGAGAATTCTATCAAATTTATATTTATATAGTTTCATAAAATCACCTTATTCAAGGATTTTTAACATTTTTTCTACAGTTTCTTCTAGATTAAAACTCTCATACACATCTTGTTTCAAGAAATCATTTATCTTGCCTATCTTATCAATAGCAAAATCAATTTCCTTATTACTTCCTTTTTGATAAGCACCAATATTTATCAAGTCTTCCGATTCTTTATAAATAGAAAGAATCGTTTTCAGAGTATTAGCAATCTGTTTATGCTCATCTGTAATTATATTCGGCATTAATCGACTAATACTTGATAAGATGTCTATTGCAGGATAATGATTTTTGTTAGCTAAATTTCTTGATAATACAATATGGCCATCCAGTATGCCTCTAACTGAATCTGTTATTGGTTCATTCATATCGTCGCCATCCACTAAAACCGTATAAACTGCAGTTATTGAACCCTTATCCGAGGCACCCGTTCTCTCTAAAAGCTTTGGAAGTACCGAGAAAACGGAAGGTGTATAACCTCTTGATACCGGTGGTTCTCCAACAGAGAGCCCTATTTCTCTTTGAGCCATTGCAAATCGTGTAAGGGAATCCATCATAAACAACACATCCTTGCCTTGGTCTCTAAAGAATTCTGCAATAGAAGTAGCCACATATGCCGCTTTTAATCTTATCAAAGCGGGTTGATCAGAAGTTGCAACTACTATTACAGATTTTTTTAAACCATCTTCCTTCAAATCATTTTCTATAAATTCCCGTACCTCTCTGCCTCTTTCACCTATGAGTCCAATTACATTAATATCAGCTTCAGTATTTCTTGCAATCATACCTATTAATGTGCTTTTTCCTACACCGCTGCCTGCGAAAATTCCTATTCTTTGCCCTCTTCCTATTGTATGAAGACCGTCAACAGCCTTAATCCCTAAAGAAAGCGGTGTTTTTATAACTTTTCTTATCAGCGGGTTCGGTGGTTCATTATATATAGGATATAATACTTTACTTTCAGAATTATTTATCTTATCTATAGGTTTTCCTAATCCATCCAAAACCCTGCCAATCAACTCATATCCAACAGAGACATACATCCTTTTTCCTGTAGCAATTACAGGACTGCCCGGACCTATTCCCTCCAAAGAACCTAAGGGCATGAGGCTTACTATATTATCATTAAAACCTATTACTTCAGCCAATATCGGATTATCATCTTTTATATTATAAATCTCGCATAACTCATTAATATTAACTGCAGGTCCAATGGATTCAACAGTTAAACCTATAATTCTTGATACTTTACCGCTATAACTAGCAAAATCCTTCTTTTTTAGGATATCTATATATTTACTAAAATCAATTTTTTCCAAATAATCACTTATCCTTCAAAACATATAAAAAAGCTTCCTCCAGCTCTTTAATTTGTAATTGCATCCCGGTATTAATCTGACCTCCCGGTGTATCTACAATGCAATCTCCTTTTTCTAAAAACTTATCTTCAATTATTTCTATCCCAGAAATACCTTCTACTAAAGATTCAATAATTTCTTTGTTTTCTAAAACATTTATATAATCTTCAGTACTTACTTTAATTGTTAGTTTTTCTTTATAAGCGGACTTTGCTAAAGCTTGTTTTATAAGATTAATAATCACTTCATTGTTTTGCTTCAGTTCTTGTCCAATTAATTTTCTCGTAATTTCCAATACCAATTTAATAACTTCTTCTTCCGCCTCTTTCAGTATTTCATTTTTTCTTTGTTCCAAAAATGTTTTTATAGCTTTTGCTTGGTTGATTATTGATTCTGCCTCAAATCTTCCTTCTTTATAACCCTTTTCTAGTCCCTCTTGATATGCCCTTTGTAATTCTTTATTCTTAGATTTTTCTATATCGGTATTTGCATTTTGGATTATTTTTATGGCTTCAGCATTGGCCTCATCAATAATATCAGCATATAGTATTTTGGCTTGCTCAATTATATCTTTTGCAATTTCATCCTTGTTTTTTTCATTAAGTAATATATCGTTATTATGCACTGATGTTTCTACTTGTTTAATTTCAATATGTTTGATAGGTTTAGGCTTTCCGAGATTGACTTTTTCTGCCTTATAAACTTTATACAATTATTTCATCTCCCCCGCCTCTGGAAATAACTATCTCACCGGAATCTTCAAGTTTTCTGATTATATTTACAATCTTTTGCTGTGCTTCCTCTACATCTCTAAGCCTAACAGGACCCATATATTCCATATCTTCACTTATCATTTCTGCTAAACGCTTGGACATATTTGAAAATATTGTTTTCGAAACTTCTTCACTGGAGCTTTTAAGTGCAAGTGCCCAATCATTATTTTCAACTTCTCTAATAACTCTTTGAACCGATCTGTTGTCAAGTGTCACAATATCCTCAAATACAAACATTTTCTTCTTAATTTCTTCCGCCAAATCAATATCTTGAAGCTCTAGTGTCTCCATTATGTTCTTTTCGGTACCCCTATCAACCGAATTTAAAATGTCAACAATTGCTTGAATACCACCGGCTAAAGTGTAGTCTTGGCTCATCATTGTTGATAGTTTTTTTTCCAGCACTTTCTCAATCTCCTTAATTATTTCCGGAGAAGTTCTATCCATAAGAGCAATTCTACGCGCTACATCCGCCTGTTTCTCTTGTGGGAGAGAAGATAGTATTATAGATGATTGTTGCGGTCTTAAATAAGATAAAATAAGTGCTATGGTCTGAGGATGTTCACCTTGAATAAAATTTAATAATTGTGCGGGATCTGCTTTCCTTACAAAATCAAAAGGTCTGACCTGTAGCGAAGCAGTTAATCTATTAATTACCTCTAATGCTTGTTGATTTCCTAATGCTCTTTCTAAGATTTCTTTTGCATAAGCTATTCCACCTTCTGATATATACTCTTGTGCAAGACAAATTTGATAAAATTCATCTAAAACCTCATCTTTCTCATCAGGTGTTACTGTTCTCATATTAGCTATTTCTAAAGTTAGCTGTTCAATGTCTTCTTCTTTTAAATGCTTAAACACTAATGCAGATTTATCAGGTCCTATCGCTATTAAAAGTATTGCAGCTTTTTGAATACCGGATAAACCTTTGCCATATTTATTCATACAGCCACCTCTATTCTTCGCTTAACCAAGTTTTTAACAATTGAGCGACTTGCTCCGGTTTTTGTGATACAAATTTTTCTATTTTTTTCTTTATTTCATTCTTTTCATCCAAACCTATATCACCAACTTCTTCCATTTCTGCCATCATGGTTAAAGCAGCTTCTGCTCTAACGCCCTCTGTAACATCTCTTTTTCTTCTTAAAAGCAATATTCCCGGAATAACTAAAATCAATAATGCCATTGATGCAAAGCCTATAGCTTTTATCAATTTGTTTCTATCTTCGATAGCTTCTCCCATCCTGGCTATTTCAATTTGTTCTTTCAAAGATGTATCGAAGTCCATAGCCTTGACAATAATCTTATCTTCTACGTTGACTTCTTCTCTTATGTTTTCAGGTCTTTTAACTAAGCCCCTCATCGCTGTAATGACTAATTGCTCTGCATCTTTTAGATGCTCTTCGGATATTCCATGTTCATTTTCTTCTTTTATTTCTTTTAATATTTCATCATAGCTTTTCTTTCTATTTTCTTTTAGCAATTTTCTTCTTTCAGCCTCTTGTTTTATTTTATAATCAGAATCTATTAACACTGATATAGAGAAGTCTTCAATATGACCTTGCTCCTTGATTAATTGGGTTTTAGTTTCGCTTATCTCGTAATTAAATATTTCTCTTTCTTCTTTATATTCTGATTTTGAACCTTCCAATTCGGGGTATGCGGGTATTTCTTCAATATTACTGTCAGTACCCGGTATGCCGCCTTCATCCTCACTTTCCCAAGTTTTTTCATAGGTCTCTTTACTTCTTACTACACCGGTATTTTCTTCTGTATCAGCAGGTTCGTATTCGATTTTATTTTTAACTTCACTATCAAAATTTAGCTTTACAGTTGCCATTACATTTACATTGTTAATTCCAAATACCGGTTCCAGCAATTTTTTAACACTATTTTGTATACCAAGCCTGACAGACTCTTGTATCTCATGCTGTCTTCCTACTTGGGCATTAATAGCTAAACCTTCGTCAGATTTTAATGATCTGCCTGTATCGTCAATTATGGAAATGTTATCAGGGTGTAACCCTTTAACACCCTTAGATACATATTGTACAATACCGTTAACTTGTGCCGGATCAAAAGATAAATATCCGGGTTTCATTTTCACAATAATACTTGCACTTGAATCCAGTCTGTTAGATTCCAAAATAAAAACATTATCATCCGGAATAAACAAGTTTACTTGAGCCCATTCAACACCCTCTAAAGATTTAATCCCATTTGCAATGCTTTTTTGCATATATAAAAGCCATTTTTGTTTTTTATCTTCAGTTGTTTCATTAAAAGATGATTTAAGCATTTCAGGGATTGTAAAATCATTTGCAGGCAATCCTTCCATCGCCAACATAATTCTTGATTCATCAATTTTATCTTTGGGTACTTTAATTGTAGTTCCATCTACTTTTACAGGAACATTAAATTCCTTTAGCTTATCTCGAATCATACCGGCATCCTTAGCTTCCAAATTGGGATATAATACTTCATACCTTTGAATAGCTGAAAATATTCCGATAAATACAATTAATAAAATAGAAATAGCAGAAACAATTACAATAGTAATCTTCTGATTTTTTTCTAATCCGCTCCATAATTCATTCATACTATTTTTTAATCTATTGATAAGCTCTCCCATTTAAACACCCCATATATATTAAACAGTCATTCGCATAATTTCGTTATAAGCATCTATAATTTTGTTCCTAACTTGCATAGTAAATTGCAAAGCTAACTCAGCTTTATAAGTTGCAATAGTCACTTGGTGAACATTTTCTACTTGCCCCAAAGCCAGTTTTTCATTCCATTCATCTGAATTAAGAAGCAATTGATTTACCTCATTTAAACTTTTATTTAATATATCGCTAAAAGATGTTTTAGTTGTTCCCTGAACATTAGTCAAGGTTTTATTAGGAATATTAACAACACTATTTCCATCAAGAAAATCAATCCTCAATATTATTCCCTCCCACTATATACGTCCTATATCTAGAGCTTTCATAATAATGC
>JALNWH010000004.1 GCA_023230985.1 Bacillota bacterium | reverse complement strand
GGATAAGGTCTCTAAGACTTCGTATTTATTAATATCATCAGCATTGATTAATTCTTTTAAATCCTCGTTGCCTGTTGAATCAATGCTTTTAATATATATATTTCGCTTTTGTTCCAATTGAATGAATTCATTTTTTAGTTCCCTTGCCTTTTTATCCAGATTATCTTGTATAGCTTGAAATTGGTAAGTACCGAATATTTTTCTAAAAATAGCTTCGCGGTTTCTGCTATCAGCCAACAGCAGTTCTCTAAATTCTCCCTGAGGTATCATAACTATCTGCCGAAACTGCATATAATTCATGCCCAGTAAAGTTGTGATTGCATCGTTTACATTTTCTATTCCTGTTATAACTTTACCTTTTGGTATCCTTAGCTCCGCTTCCGGTTTTTGTTCGGTAAGGCCTTCACCTTTTTTTACAGGTCTTATCTGTTTTGGAACTCTTCTGATGAAGTATTTTTCTCCTTTTATCAAAAAATCTAATTCTACAAAGGTGAGCCTATCTTCGCCGCTGAAATGACTTCTAAGGCTTTCACCGTCTCTCTCCGTGCCGGAAGCCATACCGTATAATGCATAGCATAAACCATCAAATATAGTGGTTTTACCGGAGCCCGTCCCTCCTGTAATCAAAAAAATACTATTACCTAAAAATAAATCAAAATCTATAATTTGCACATCTTTATAGGGGCCAAAGGCGGACATGGTAAGCTTAATAGGCTTCATGGAAATCATCACCTCTTTTTTCTACTTCCTCTATTGTTTTGCTCATTATTTCTTTATTTTCAGGTTCTAATTCGCCGCCGGTAAGGCTTTTATAAAACTCGGAGAATAGTTCTATCTTTGATTTTTCTCTATATCCTTTTGCTGCGGCAGTTCTGACTTCACCAATATCTTTCATCCGCTCTTTGATCATGATTTGCATTACATTAGGATATACGGATTTAAGTCTTCCCATAGGATCCAATATTTCACCTTTATCCGTAAGCAATATCCTATAGAAATGCTCTGTTTCAATTTCTTTATAAACGGTAGGATTTAATAAGTCTTTTAAACTGCCCTCCAAATCTCGCATATCTTTTCTTGGAACAATGCTCCTTAGCTTTATATCTATATCTCCTTTTGAATCCATATTGATAATAGTCACTGATTTATCATGGTTAACTTCGGAAAAAGAGTATTTTAACAAAGAACCGGAGTAAAGCGCCTTTTCACTTCCGGCTTTTTGCGGCCTGTGAAGATGGCCAAGAGCTGTATAATGAAAATCCTTGAAATGATTTATATCCACATAATCTGCCCCGCCTATGGATAAGGGTCTTTCAGAATCAGAGATACTTAATTTGTTGGTCCCTCTTACATAACCGTGGGTAACCATTATATTTCTTTCATTTGTATTTAAACTTCTATTTATATACCGGATTATTGCCCCCATTGCTTGGTCATATGTTCTTATGCTGCTGTCTTGAAATGTGTTCCTGACTATGGCAGGATCCGTATAGGGTAATAAATAGAAGTTAACTGCACCGTAGTCGTCATAGATTACAGCTTTGGCTATATCTTTTTTAAACAGTCCTTCTATGAAAAGGTTTTTTGACCTTAGTATTCCGCTCCCAAAACTCAATCTCTCCGGGCTGTCATGATTACCGGCAACAATAATTACAGGTGTTTCCAGTTCCAATATTATCCGCCCCAGCACCTTGTCCAATAATTCCACAGCTTCTGCAGGTGCTACCGATCTATCATATATATCCCCTGCAATTATAACTGCATGAGGTTTTTCTTCTTTTACAATATCTATGAATTGTTTTAATGCATATTCCTGCTCTTCAATCATAGAGTATTCGTGTATTATTTTGCCTATATGCCAATCCGCAGTATGAATTATTTTCAAATTCCCACCCCCTGTACCATCCCTTATATAATATCATAAACTGCAAATAGGCGATAGTAAAAAGGATTGCAGGTCTTAGCGAAGTCTATTTTTCTTTATCTTTAAACACATTTGGCTCCACTATATTTCTACCTTCACCCGAATGCTTTAGTGGATACAGCGCCGGGCCTTCTATAATATCTCCGGTATTATCAAAACGTGAGCCATGACAGGGACAATCCCAAGTTTCCTCTGCATCATTCCACTGCAATTCACACCCCATATGGGTACAAGTTGTATCTATATCAGCATCTGGCCTTTCCAACTTACCGGATATAAGTTGATAAGCTACATCAGCATTTTGCACTGTAAATGTAGCTGCAGATGCGACAATATTACCTCTTTGAGGATTATAAACATCCTGACATTTGCTTTCGCCCTTTGATATCAAGTCCTTAATTATCATTGCTGAAGCCACACTATTAGTCATTCCCCACTTTTTAAAGCCTGTAGCAACATAAATATTAGGAGTATCGGATGTTAGCCTCCCCACATAAGGAATATTATCTAAAGTAGTATAATCCTGAGCAGACCATCTATATAGCTCTTTCTCTACAGTAAAATTATCCTTTGCAAAGGTCCTCAAATTATCATAATGCACCATTGTACTTCCCCCTTGACCTGTCTTATGATGTTCACCGCCGATTAACACCAGTTGCCCTTCCGGAATGGGGTGGTAACGTAAACTTCTGCCGGGTACATTTTCGGCGGTAATAAACATGCCATCGGGAAAACTTTCCTGAATTGTGACACCGATTACATAGGATTTAACAGCATGCATTTTTGTGAAGTACATGCCTTTACCATCGTAAAATGGATAATGAGATGTGATGATAATGTGTTTAGCTGTAACCCTCTTACCTCTATCTGTTATAACCTCACATGTATTTCCTTCCTTTATATCTACTGCCCTTGTACCTTCAAAAATCAAAGCTCCGCTGTTTGCTAAACTATTTATAATGGATAAAGCAAATTTTCTTGGATGAAATTGTGCCTGATTGGTAAAACGCATAGCAGCTAAAACAGAAAAAGGCAATGGGGTTTGCTCCAAGTATTCTGCATCAATTCCTACAGATAGAGCAGTGTCTACCTCTTTTTCAATCTTTTTAACATATTTTTTCTCTTGAGTATAGACATAAGCATCTTTCCTTTCAAAATCGCAATCAATTTTATCCATAGTGATAATATCGGAAATGGTCTTTATTGCCGATTCGTTTGCATCGGCATATTGCTTGGCCATCTCTATGCTCATGGATTTTTTTATTTTGTCATATATAAGATTGTGCTGGGATGTAATTTTAGCTGTTGTATTACCTGTCGTAGCCTTTGCCAATTTCATCGCCTCTAAAATTGCAACGTTAATGCCCTCTTTTTTTAAAAAATAAGCCGCCATCAGACCTGACAGCCCACCCCCTACTATAACCACATCAACGGTGATATCGTTATCCAAAACCGGAAAATTCGTATCTTGTGTCGAATCAATCCAGTAGGATATATTGTTTTCATTCATAATTGCACACTCCTAAATTTTTATTTGCTTTTTCTAGGTTTTGCAAGGTAAAAATAAATATACGCCTCACGCCTGCACTTATTTGTCATATGTATGCAATAATGGATCATAAATACATTATTTTATCGTAAATGACTTCATGGATATTCATATTGGTAATTAAGAGAGTTGCATAGTAGGCTCTGCACACTGATTATGATTTTGACAGGTCTATCTATGCAACTCTCGGTATGTGTTACGTATAATGTACTCCGACATAGTTACAATGGGAAACTACGTAAAATTGAGCAAACCGGCGATTAAGTCTGTTTATAAAATGTTACTCAATGTACAGCAATTAAACTTTATAACTAAGGGCAAAATAAAAATAAAATGGTTTGATTTTAATGTGGACATATTATATAATTATTTAAAGCTTGTTACAAACTTATGTAGCATATACATAGGAGGGTTTTAATTGAAAAGGTTTATTTTCTTTGTTTTAGTCTTTTCTTTAAGCTTTTGCATCATTGCTAACGCAGATTTCGGTGATAGGGTTTTAAAAAAAGGAATGAGCGGTTATGATGTCAATACACTTCAAAGATATCTAAATGAACTGGGTTATTTCCATGAAGAAGAATTTACAAATTATTTTGGTCCCATAACTGAAGAAGCTGTTATAAAATTTCAAGAAGAATATGATGAACTTGAAGTAGATGGTATCGTAGGCAAAGGTACTTTTAATTACATAAACGCTAAAATCAAGCAGATTAACTTGGTTAAAGAAAAAGAGAGAAAAGAAAAGGAGCTTGCGGCTTCTGTTCAAAAAGACTTAAAAGAATTAGGACTTTATAAAGGTGAGATAACATATGTAATTGATACAGCTACTATTGAAGCTTTAAAGGTATTCCAACAAAATCAAGGGTTTGAAATAACCGGAGAACCTGATGAAGCCACACAGGCTAAGTTAAATGAATTATTCCCAAAGCCTGTTAAAGAAAAATCCGGTGTTACAAGTCGTGCGTTAGTTGAATTCACCAGAAAGTACTTAGGTAAACCCTATGTTTATGGAGCAGCTTCCGGTAATGCTTTTGATTGTTCAGGTTTTAGTACCTTTGTTATGAAACATTTTGGTATAAAGCTGGATAGAAGAGCCTCTGAGCAAGCAAGAAAAGGTACTCCGGTAAAAAGGGAAGATTTAATTGTAGGTGATTTGGTTTTCTTTTCTCAATCGGGCAAAAAGGTAGACCATGTAGGTATTTATATAGGAGATGGCAACTTCATACATGCCAGTTCTTATAGACGCGGAGTTGTAATTGATAGTTTTGGCCGGTATACCGGAGTTTATATGGGCGCAAGAAGATATTTGGATATAGATGATGACGATTGAGTACGGGAGGAAAGTAAAAAGCAGCCTTTTTAGGGCTGCTTTTTACTTTTGTTGCGAAAGTTTCTTTTTTATGCTATTGTAATCAATACGAATATTCTAAACAAGGAGGCTAATATGATTAAGAATAATACTGAGTTGGAATACAAGACATCCTTATGGTTTACAGAAGAGGAAAAAGAAAATTTGAGAATTGATTATCGAATAAAAGAAATAATATACGATGTCTATTCACCTTATCAACACATAGTAATAGCCGATACATATGATTTTGGCAAGACACTTATTTTGGATGACGCAGTTCAAACAACTGTTACCGATGGCTTTATTTATAATGAAATGATTACCCATGTGCCAATCTGTGCACATCCCGGTCCCAAGAATATTCTTATTATAGGCGGCGGAGACTGCGGAGCTGTAAAAGAAATAGCCAAGTATCCGTATATAGAGAAAATTGATATGGTGGAAATTGATGAAATGGTGGTAGCAGCCTCTAAAAAATATCTAAAAGAAATAGCAGGTATGAAGCAAGACAATAGAATAAATCATATTTTTGCCGATGGAGTTAAATATGCTAAGGAGTGCAAGGAACTTTACGATATTGTAATTGTTGATTCATCAGATCCCATAGGGCCTGCGGTAAAGTTGTTTTCTGCAGAGTTTTATAGTAATATATTTAAAATATTAAATGACGATGGCATATTTGTCTGTCAAAGTGAATCACCTATCTTTTATACTTCAATTATGAAAAAAATATATAAAACATTACAAAGTATATATAAAGACGTGAAATTGTATACGGCAACGGTGCCAACTTATCCCGGGGGCCTATGGAGTTTTACCATGGCATCAAAGAATGAGATTAGTGTTAAAACGGATAAACTTGTTGAAGGTAATCAGTATGTTAACAAAGAAATTTTAGAAAGTTGTTTTTGCTTACCCGAATTCGTTAAAAAAAGCCTATAACCATGTCTTCATTTGCTTATGCTGGTACTTCATACAGTGTCTACATAAAATAGAAAACCCGATCTCATGCCTCTAATTCCAAGTTTTTTTGTTTTTTATTGATTTCCAATTTATTAAAGCTGATCATACCACTTATTAAAGCAATTATAGGACTTATATAACAAAGCGCCGCATAAGGTGCGTAGGACAATGCAGATATTCCTGTCACACCGTAAATAATTATAGAATTAACATTCCAAGGCTGTAACGGTGCGATAATTGTTCCCGTATCTGATATAGTCCTTGCCAGAAGGCTTCTTTTTAAGCCTAATCTATCAAACCTACAGGAAGCGATATTTGCAGGTATTATTATACCCACTGTTTGGTCAAAAGTTATTGTTACAAATAAGATGCTTAATAATCCGGTTTTAGCAATAAGACTAAGTTTTCCGTCACTTTCTTTATATAAAGCCTTTATCATCGGCTTTAGTAATTGAGTACCTTGAAATAGTGAGCTTAAAGTGACTGACCCCAAAACTATAAATAACACTTCTATTAAAGGAATAACGCCACCGCCTGAAACCAATTCATCCAATGAACTTACTCCGGTTTGCGCATTAAAACCCCACAATATGGCTTTAATTAAATTTGAAAAAGAAATCTTTTGCACAAAAATAGTCAATACAGATGCTATTGTTACGCCTATAGACATATTATAAACTATGTTAAAACCGGTAAATGCTAAAATCACAAAAAGAATAGGAAATAACATGAAATAAGGTGTTATTACAAAAGCTTCATATATCGTTGATTGATACTGCATTATCACATTTGTATCAATACTGCAGGAGTACTTCATCCCTATAAAAATATATACAAAAGATGATAATAACACTGTCGGAATCAAAGTAAAAAGTGAAGATTTAAGATAATCTCTATACTTGGTTCCTGTCATTTGTATAGTCAAATTTGTAAGTGAGGATATAGGAGCTACCTTATCTGCGATAAAAGAGCCGGAAACAATAGCACCTAAGAGTATAGGTGCAGGAATATTAAGTCCTGTTCCTATACCTAAAAAAGCGATGCCAATCGTACTCAAGGTGCCGACAGCAGTGCCCATAATAAATGAAATTATCATAGTACTTAAAAAGGCAGCCAGGACAAAGTTAATTCCTTTTAAATAATCAAAGCCATAATATATAAGGCCGGGGACGATGCCGGAAGAAAGCCATACTGAAATTGTAGCCCCCATTAATAATATTATTATAAAAATTACTTTACATTCAATAATGCCGGCAATCATCATTTTATATAAAGTTTTTAATTTATAGCCTTTCTTAAACAAGAATATAATAGTTATAATATTAGCAATAATAAATCCGAATAATAACAAATATGTCACCCCTGAATATTAAACTAATAACAATTATACTATTAAAGAGAGATAATTATAAGTGTAAAAAAAAGTGTTGTTCACAATGACCAAAAATATATAATCTTTATAAAATTACCCAAAATAGTTACAATAAGTTTACAAAATAATTTTTATGAACATGTTGACTTTAATTGGCATATCTGTTAACATTTTATCTGAGAGACTTGTCGAATTTTGTACTTTAAAGAAAGGAGGGATATATATGAAATCAACCGGAATAGTAAGAAAAGTAGATGAACTTGGAAGAATTGTTATACCTAAAGAACTAAGAAATGTTCTAAACATCGAAGAAAAGAATTCCCTTGAAATATATGTAGATGGAGAACATATTATCTTAAAAAAATATGAACCTGCATGCATTTTCTGCGGCAATGCAAAAGACACTCAAATATATAAAGGCAAAATTATTTGTCCCGAATGCATGGAAGAGTTAAAAAACAATTAATTCTATATAAAAAAATTATAAAAAGGTTAGTTTTTAACTAACCTTTTTATAATTTAATACCTTAATTTCAAAGCTCGCTAAAGCTTTATTTTTCTAATTTATTCAAGTCATCCAAAATAGCATTGTATCTAAAGCCATGAACTATTGCCGCCTGTTCGATAGTTTCACTTGTTGCGCCGGGACAAGTTAGACAATGCATTCCGTAAGCCATAAAAACCTGTGCTGTTTTAGGATTGGCTTTTAATACTTCAGCTACGGTCATGTCTTTTGTAAATTCCATAATATCACTCCTTCATCCAAGATTATATTAGATTAATATTCAAATATCAATGGATATTTTATATACTTCTCTTTTTGGTATTCTCCGCAGTCTCGCAACTTCTTCGATTGACTCTTTTTTAGAAAAACCGGAATCCATCAAAAATTTTATATGTTCTTCTATACTCAAATTTCTCCAAGCACCATCCAAGTCATCTTCATCGCTTAATTTTCCCTCTATCACTAAAACAAATTCTCCCTTAATATCCCTTTGTTCAAACTCTTTAATAGCTTCTATTATATTTGTATTTATTGTTTCTTCAAACTTTTTCGTAAGCTCTCTGGATACGGATATATTTCTGTTTCCTAAATATATTTTTAAATCCTTTAGAGTTTTAAGCAATCTATGGGGCGCTTCGTATAAGATAATTGTCCTTTTTTCCTTAGCTATTTCATTTAATCTTTCTTCCCTTTCCTTTCCCTTCCTAGGCAAAAATCCTTCAAATGCAAATCTTTCAGTATCAAACCCTGAAATAGAAATTGCGGTAATAGAAGCAGAAGCACCGGGGATTGGCACTATTTTTATACCTTTTTCTATACATTGTATTACTAAGTCTTCTCCCGGATCAGAAATACAAGGCATACCGGCATCGGATACTAAGGCAATATCCTTTCCTTGTGATAATAGAACTATGATTTCTTCTCCCTTTGCTTTTTTATTATGTTCGTGATAACTCATTAGAGGTTTATTTATACTATAATGATTGAGAAGTTTAATTGTACGCCGAGTATCTTCGGCTGCAATAATATCCACTTCACCCAATATCCTCAAACACCTAAGAGTTATATCCTCTAAATTACCTATAGGAGTAGCACATAAATACAAAACACCCATTATTCAGCCCTCCCATAAATAGCATTTATCTCTTTAGAATAATTCCCCTTATCATCATAAATATATAAAGGTTCCATAAGCTTTAATTCGGGTTTGCCGCCTTTTACTCCTTCTATAAGAAGCAAGTGAGGTTTTTTATCATAAGACGAATGTACAAATCTCATCTTTTTGGGCTCAATTCCTTTATCTCTCATAGCACATATTATATCTGCAAGCCTATCTGTTCTATGTACCATATAAAACCTTCCTTTAGGCATGAGTAATTGATGAGCGGAGTCGATGACATCCGATAATGTGCAATTAATTTCAAAACGTGCCGAAGCCTGCTCAATCTCCGGATTTATTATACCGCTTCCCTTTTTTAAATAAGGAGGGTTGGTAATTATTGCACTGTATTTACCTTTACCCAATATTTCCGGTGCCTTTTTTAAATCCATAAGGATAGTATCTATATTATTTTCTAAATCATTATATGCGATACTTCTCCCGGCCATTTCAGCCATATCTTCTTGTATCTCTATAGCGGTAATAAATTTAGGATGTTTTTTCGCATGAATCAAAATAGGGATTATGCCGGTACCCGTTCCCATCTCCAATACATTATCCGTCCTTTTTATGTTGGCAAAATCCGAAAGCAATACCGCATCAACACCGAATCTAAAAGCTTTTTCTTTTTGTATTATATAATACCCGTTTTGCAGATCATCTAATGTTTCTCCGGGTTTTAAAATTTCATTCATATTATAACACCTCAGCTGTTGTATGCATTTAAATTCATTTAGTAAAAAAAAGACCCTTTACGGTCTTTTTTTTATTAGTTAAAATTAGTCCTCAGGCACAGGAGCATCTACTGGACAAACATCTGCACAGGCTCCGCATTCTATACATTCATCCGGGTTTATAACATACTTATCATCACCGGGGGTAATGCAGCTAACGGGACATTCCGATTCACAGGCTCCGCAGCTAATACAATCATCGGTTATTACATATGCCATAAATGACACCTCCTTAAATCTCTTTTTCTATTTTACCACTAAAAAGCAATAATGCAAGTCCCTAAATTTATACTTACTCCTCAAGGTTTTCCAAGTCCTTTAAGGTATCTTCATCTATTTCTAATTCTTTTCCTCTTCCCGGAATTATTTCCTTTACATCATACATAGAAAACTCTTTTATGGTCTTGGAATTATTATCAGGACAATCCATCTTTACCTTTACACTCTCATAAAGCACACTTGATTCCACCACTTCACCTTTACCCAAAGAGGTCTCAACTAAAGCCCCTACACTGGGCAAAATCTTTCCGACTTCTTCGTAAATATCCTGCTCATATTTCAAACAGCACATTAGTCTTCCGCATATGCCTGATATCTTAGACGGATTCAAAGATAGATTCTGCTCTTTTGCCATTTTAATAGAAACAGGTTCAAAATCCCCTAAAAATGTAGAACAACATAATTCTTTGCCGCAAGGCCCAATACCTGAAATCATCTTTGCTTCATCCCTAACACCTATCTGCCTTAATTCTATTCTTGTTTTAAAAATAGATGCCAAATCCTTGACTAATTCTCTGAAATCTACCCTGCCATCAGCCGTAAAATAAAAAATAACCTTATTATTATCAAAAGTATATTCTACATCAATGAGTTTCATTTCTAAACCATGATCATTTATCTTATCTAGACAAATTCTAAAAGCTTCCCCTTCTTTTGATATATTCTCTTCATATTTGATTGAATCTTCCTTTGTCGCAACTCTAATGACCTTTTTTAAAGGTGCCACTATTTCTTCCTCCGGCACTTCCCTTATACCTACAACGGCATTTCCATATTCAATACCTCTGATAGTTTCTACAATTACATTGTCGTCTTTTTCTATCATTAAATCGCCGGGATCAAAATAATATATTTTGCCCGCTTTCTTAAAACGCACTCCTACAACTCTAATCATTGAATACCTCCAAAATCTTTAAAAAAATACTATCCATAGTATTTTTAGTACTGATATTAAAATCCATAAACCTTCTGCCTTGCTTTATCATATCGATAATCATGTATACGTTTTTTTCTTTTATTCTTATACTATACTCTTTTACTAACTTCTTTTCCTTTTCCCGGACTAATAATAATTTATCCTCGCCGACGCTTTTAAATAAAAGAATATTCCTAAACCAATGTATAAGATAATCCAGAAATTTCAAGGCTTCTTCTTTAGTTTTGATAGCATCATCATAAATTGACAATGCTATTACCCTTTTATTTTGTAACAACTCACTAATCAAGTTATAATAAATATCATCGGATATAATTTCTTCATTATCAAGTATTTCTATAGCCCTTCCTATTATACCATTGGATTTTTCCATTGCAAATTCAATTTTTTCCGGCGAATGATTAAAATTTTTTATTAAATAATCTCTCATAATATCTTTGCTTACACCTTTAAAATTGAAAGCTTGGCAACGGGATATTATAGTTTGATGTAGAGAATTATAGTTTTCTGTAATGATTATAAATACATTATTTCCTTCCGGTTCTTCTAAGGTTTTTAAAAAAGCATCCTGTGCCGCATGATTCATCTTATCTCCGTTTTCAAGTATCACAACTCTATAAAGATTTTCATAAGGTTTTATAGAAGTGATACCAATCAGTTCGCGAATTTGCTCTATTTTGATGTTATTCCCTATTGGTCTTATATATATAATATCCGGATTTGCATTTATTGCCGCTTTTCTGCATGAAGCGCAAAACCCGCAAGGTTTTTCTTTATCATTAATGCAATTAATACCGGCAGCAAAAATTTTGGCTGCGGTTTTCTTGCCGCAGCCTTTTGCCCCGTTAAATATATAGGCATTTGAAATCATACTATTATATATAGCATTTTTTAGACTTTGCACAAGCACCGGCTGACCTAAAATACTATTAAAACTCATAAAGCACACTTCCTTAGACTTTTTCAAATTGGTCTATATCCAATACAAATATTGTGGCTCCGCCTACCATTACCTCTATGGGATATGGTATAAATACATTAGCTGAACCGGTAGGTGGTACCGGTGCTGTAAAGGTCTGCCTTCTGCTTTGGCACATTTCCTTTATTATTTCAATTACTTCCTCAACTTGCTCATCCGAAACGCCAACCATCAAAGTCGTATTACCTTCCTTTAAGAACCCGCCCGTAGACGCCAGCTTAGTAGTACTAAATCTGCTGTGTACCAGTCTCTCGATTAGATCCCCGGCATCGTCATCCTGTACAACGACTATAACAAGCTTCATCGACATTCTCTCAACTCCTTTTTACTTAATAATTTTTATTTTGTTAAACTCCGGGTCTGCCATACCGCTAATTAATATCCCCATATCCTTGCATTGCAATAAAAAATCTATAATATCCTTACTAATCCTTTCACCGGGCATAATAACAGGTATTCCGGGAGGATAGGGCATTATCATTTCTGCACTTACAAAACCCGGGCTTTTATTAATATCAATAAATTCCGTCTTTTTATACACTGCCTCAAAAGGAGATAATTCTTTTTCAGGTAAATATTCAGGAGGCTTTGTTACAAAGGTTTTGTCACTAAATTCTTTAGTCTCACTGGAAATTGCAATTATTGCTTCTAAAAATCTATAATATACCTTATCATCATCAGCTACTGTTGTTATCGCTACAATATTATTCAAGTCGCTTAATTCCACTTGGATATTATGTTTTTTACTTAATATTCTATCTACCTCGCTGCCTTTTAATCCTGCATCTTTCACACATATTGATAATCTGGTGGGGTCTATGCCAAAAATCCCGTTTCGCCCTATTCTATCATAGGATAAACAATAAAACTTTGTATTTTGATTTATCTCATCTCTTACCATATTGCTATATTTTATGCACTCATCCAAAAGTATATATCCATACTTATCCATAATATACCTAGCCGCATCCAAAGATGCCAACATAACATGAGAAGGACTGGTGGTCTGTACCATCTGGAGAAAGAAATCAATCTTTTCCTTATCAACTCTATCACCTTTTATATGCAGCATAGACGAGCCGGTCATAGACAACAGGGTCTTATGAGTGCTTTGTGCCACGATATCAGCACCTGATGATAAGGCAGACTTTGGCAAATTCTTATGAAATGTAAAGTGAGAGCCATGTGCCTCATCAACTAACAAAACCTTGCCATAGCTGTGAACAATATCCGCAATCCTTTCCAAATCCGAGCACACACCATAATATGTAGGATTGGTTATAAGCACCGCCTTTGCATCCGGATGCTCTTTTATAGTTCTTTCTACAGTTTCAGGCCTTATCCCCATTGCAACATCCATCTTTTCATCTACTTCAGGCAAAATATAGACGGGATGCAGCTTTGCTAAAATAGTGGCGCTTATTGCAGAGCGATGAGCATTTCTGGGGATAATTATTTTGTCTCCCGGTTTTGTTACTGACATAATCATAGCATATATACCTGCTGTTGTCCCATTTATTAGAAAAAAACTGTTATCTGCTCCAAAGCTTGCGGCAGCTAGTTCTTGAGCCTTTAAGAGGGGGCCTTCAGGACAAAAAAGATTGTCTACACCGGGTACTTCCGTAGTGTCCATCTCCATGATATTTTCAAATAACATATCCAGATTTAGTTTCTTATATATTTCACCCCTTTTATGACCCGGCATATGAAGGGGCAGTGCTTTTCCTTCCGCATAATCCTTTATTGACTTTAGTAAAGGCATATCATCATATAACATTTTATCACCTCTAAACCAAGTAATTAACGGTAGCTGAGCGATGGCTGAACAATTATGGGGGTAATATATATTATACTAACAAAACAGCCCTATATAAAGGATTTTTAAATTTTGTATTGAAAAATATTATAAATTTATATAATATGTATATTAAAAGCTACCCTAAAAGGATATAATTGAATAAAGGAGGGAGCAGATTTTGAAAGAAGAAATGAATAAATATCAACACTACATACTAAAAAACCTTTCTGCTTTGATAAAAATTGCAAAAAACATAATAATTTTTTTAATAATAATTATATCAATAAAAATGGCATTTCGTTATTTATCTCCCTTTATATTTGCAATACTTATCTCATTTTTGATAAGACCAATTGCCTCATTCATACATTCATTTAAAATAAATAAAGGAATATCTGTTGCTTTATCTATTTTATTAGTCTATGGTGGCCTAATTTACTTTTTTATACTGATAACATCACGGGGATTAACGGAATTAACAGAATTGGCTAATCAGCTTCCCCTGTATATGAATGATTCTTATGATTATCTTTCCGACATTTTTCAAAAAGCGGAGGACCTTTATATACAATTACCCTCTGATGTTATAAGTATTATTGCAGACGTGGCAAAAGGTATTTTTGATAGACTGAGCACAATTTTAAGCAGAAGTACAAAAACTATTATCAATACATTAACTTTATTACCTCGTTTTGGTATATCATTTTTGATATCTACCATAGCCACCTTTTTTATTTTGAAAGATGAAGAAAAGATTTTTTCTTTTATTTTTAGACAATTCCCAATAAACGTACAACAAAAATTTATCAATTTGAAGCATAATCTTTTTAAAGCCTTAGTAGGTTTCCTAAAGGCGCAGCTAACTATACTGACAATTACTTTTATAGAATCTTTTATTGGACTTAAGATTATCGGCGTAAGATATGCATTCATAATTTCAATCCTTATTGCTTTTATTGATATACTGCCTGTTTTAGGAACCGGGAGCGTATATATACCTTGGGGGATTGTATCCATACTGAATGGGAATATGAGACTAGGTGTTTCCCTCTTTATAATTTATGGAGTAATAACAATAGTAAGATATTTAATAGAACCAAAAATAGTAGGACATCACATAGGGGTACACCCTTTAGTTACCTTGATATCAATGTTTGCAGGTGCAAAGATATTTGGCATTGGCGGAATAATACTCGGCCCTACCATTGTGGTTATTATTATAGCAACTCAAAATTCAGGTATGCTGCCAAAGTTTAAATAAGCACAAAATAAATAGGCGGAATAATACATCCGCCAAAATTTATTAAAACTATGTTATTGATGTTTTACTATCTTTACTTTGACTTGGGTAAGAAAGGAATAAGTTGTTTTGCAAAACCCGGCATTGTCATAGTTTGTAGCCAAACCTTGCCCGGTCCCGTCAATGTAGTTAAAAACAGTCCTTCCCCGCCGAATAAAACATTTTTAAAACCTTTTACCATTTCTACATGATAATCCACTTTTTCTTCAAAAGCCGCTACACTTCCCGTATCTACTTTAATCGTTTCCCCGGGGCCCAAATCTCTTTCCACTACACTTCCGTCCAGTTCCAAGAATACCATGCCTGAACCGGTCATTTTTTGAAGTGCAAATCCTTCTCCGCCAAACATGCCTGCTCTTAATCCTTTTACGATATAGGCACTAAGTACAACCTCGGGCTCGGCACATAAGAAAGCACCTTTTTGTCCTACTATAGGTGTTTTACCTACATCTATATTTATTATATGTCCCGGAAAAGTACTGGCAATTACTATCTCCTGATTTGGTGCATTAGAAGTATATGTAGCCATAAATAAGGATTCACCGCTGAACATTCGTCCCAAACCTTTTTTAAGTCCACCTTGCATACCCGTGTCCATAGTAATACCGCTATCCATCCAAGCCATTCCGCCGGATTGAGTATAAATACTTTCCCCGGGATTTAGTTTAATAGATACTGCAGGTAAATTATCTCCAAATATCTCAAAGTTTAATGCCATAAGAACGCCTCCTTTTTAATACTGATTTGATTATAATATTCATTTAGTGCTTTGTATATCACCTAAAAGGGTCAATTTATAATAAAAAACTCTTTTTAAAGAGTTCAAAAAAGTATTAGTAAAATTATATTAGTAAAACCTTATTACAAATTAGACTTTATATACTTATATTTCTTTATCATAGATTGTCAGTATTTGATTAAGATTGCGTTATAGAATGGCTTAGAATCTGTTAAGTGCAGCAGAAGATTAGTTGCATAAACAGTTAGATCATAAATAATAACTGATACTTCTGTTTAATAATATTTTAAAGAAAATATTGTAATAGCAGCAATAATACAACTCCGGGAATACCTAAAAACCCGGCTACTAAAGCTGTGACAGGATTTATAGCAACAGTAATGCCAATAATGTTACCGAAGATATTTATTATAAATAATAAAAATGCACCTATCAAACCGTTAACAATAAATTTTATTATGATTCTTATAGGTAATACTAAAAGCATACCTATTACATAAATAGTGCCAATAGCAATGAAAACGGCCAATATAGTAAACAAATTAATTTCCGGCATGTGATTGACCTCCCCTTACCACAATGCTATCTATATATATATGTTAGATTATACACTAAATATTACTTTTTAACATAAAAATATTTAATTACCGGATTGATGTAGATACAATCTTAATGGTGATTATAAACATTTTATACCTCTTTTATTATCCCGTTTTCTCTAGCCAGTTTTAATAAATAAACGTACTTAGACTTAGCAGCTTCAACTCTATGAATTGCATGATCAACTAAATCCACATCAACAACATTTTCAAAGAAACTTATGGCATCCAACCATTCTTGATGTGCAATAGTTACAGCATTGCGTATTTCATTGTGATAATCATTGCTTTTATCCTTCACCTTAAAGCCCGGTATGAGATTAATAAGTTGTTTTATTTCCACATTTGGCAACAATTGCAACACCCCCACCTTTTAATAATATATCCATTAACTAGAAGTATTATACCAGTGGATGTGTCTTATATCGGAGCTACCATCGTTATGCAGGGGAAAATGTCTACCTATTAGTAAGTGCACTTAAATATGCTTTTCCCTATAAGTCTATTAGTATAAACCATATTAAGAATTGATTAAAATTTATTTAAATTTATTTTTTTTAAATATGTTGTGTTGATGTGGTTGCATTACAAAGATCGTTTGCTTAAGAAAGCCTCTATGCGCGAGGTCACTCTACGAGTGAATTGCAAAGAGGCTTTCTTTTTTACTATTCCAATAACATATTATCTATGGGCATGCCGGGAGGCACTATTGGAAATACGCCTATATCTTTGTCTATTTTACATTCTATTATAGTGGCTTTATCTGTCGATGCTGCAGCAGCTTTTAATGCTTCTTCCAATTGTTCCATAGTCTCCGCCTGTTTACCCTTTAGTCCATAAGCTTCTACTAATTTCATATAATCTACATCGTCGGTAAGAGTAGTTTGAGAATACCTTTCATCTTGAAAAAGACCTTGCCACTGCCTTACCATCCCTAAGCTGTTGTTATTAAAAAGTAAGGTAGTTATGGGTAGTTTGTATTTAGAAACAGTGGCAAGCTCATTGCAATTCATCCTAAAGGATCCGTCTCCTGCAACGTGGAGAACTCTCTTATCCGGGTTTCCCACTTGGGCGCCCATGGAGGCACCAAGACCGTATCCCATAGTGCCCAGTCCGCCGGAAGTAAGAAATCTCCTTGGATCATCAACCTTACAGTACTGGGCTGCCCACATCTGATGCTGGCCTACTTCTGTCACTATTATGGTATTCTTCCCTAATATTTTTTGTGCAGCAGCTAAAATATTTTCCGGTGTAAAGTCCTCTGAGGTATAAGGATTCTTATCTTCCAAAGCCTCTATCTCTTTCAGCCATTGTCTGCTATCTTTTTGTAAAACCTTTTCCGTCAGATATTTCAAAATATCCTTCACACAGCCTTCCAAAGGGAAATGGACTTCTTTATTCTTGCCGATTTCCGAACTGTCTATATCTATATGAATAATCTTGGCTTTTGGTGCAAATTTATCTTTGGAGCCTATTACCCTATCGCTAAACCTTGCACCTATTGCAATTATCAAATCACTTTTTGTAACAGCCAGATTCGTTTTTTTATGACCGTGCATGCCTACAAGCCCTAAAGACAGAGGATTGCTCATGGGAAAAGCGCCCAAGGCCATAAGGGTATTGGCAACGGGTATAGAGGCCTTTGTCGCCAAGTGAAATAATTCCTTTTCCCCGTCTCCGTGGACAACACCACCACCGGCATAAATAACGGGTCTTACCGACTCATCGATAGCTTTTACCGCTTCCAAAAGCAAGTTTTTATCCGGCATTGCAGGTTTTTCTTCATGTTTAAAAACTCCAGCCATTATATAATCCATCTTTGTCGTAAATATATCCTTGGGTATATCTATAAGCACAGGGCCCCTTCGTCCGCTGGTGGCAATATCAAAAGCCTCCCTGATTATCTGCGGCAAATCTTCTACTCTTTTCACTAAATAATTATATTTCGTGATGGGAAAAGTAACAGCGGTTATATCTATTTCCTGAAAGGAATCCCTGCCTAATAGGCTTTGGGGCACCTGACCGGTGAAAACCACCAGCGGTACAGAATCCATATATGCTGTAGCTATTCCCGTTACTGTATTTGTTGCCCCGGGTCCCGATGTAGCAAAGCAAACCCCCGGCTTTCCCGTAGATCTGGCAAAGCCGTCTGCCGCATGAACAGCCCCTTGCTCATGACAGGTGAGTACGTGGAAAAAATCCTCTTCGTAACTGACCAAGGCATCATAAAGAGGAATAACCGCTCCCCCGGGGTAACCAAATATAGTGTCTACTCCTTGTTCTTTTAAACACTCAAGGATTATTTCCGCTCCTGTATACTCCAATTCTCAAACTCCTTCCTATAAATCTATTATGGCTCCTCTTGATGCGGAGGACACCATTTTTGCATATCTTTTTAAATAACCGGAAGTTTTTCTATCAATACTTTTTAAATTTTTCTTTCTTCTATTCAATTCTTCCTCACTTACACCAAGGTTCAGCCTACAATTATCTATATCTATTTCGATTATATCTCCCTTTTCCACAAGGGCTATTGTCCCGCCTTCTGACGCCTCCGGGGATACATGACCAATAGCCGCACCTTTAGTGGCACCGGAGAATCTTCCGTCGGTAATCAGTGCCACACTTTTATCCAAACCCATCCCCACAAGGGCGGAGGTGGGTGAAAGCATTTCCCTCATGCCGGGTCCGCCTTTTGGTCCTTCGTATCGTATAACCACCACATCACCGTTTTTTATGCATCCGCCCATAATGGCCTTTATTGCCTCATCCTCGCTGTTATAAACTTTTGCCGGCCCTACATGTTTCATCATTTTTTGGCTAACAGCGGATTTTTTTACCACAGCACCATCAGGAGCAAGATTTCCCCATAGTACTGCTATTCCGCCTTTTTCACTTAAAGGTTTTTCAATGGATGCGATTATATGGGGATTTTTATTATATACATCTTTTATTAAATCATTCAATGTCTCGTGGGAAACGGTTTTTTCATCCAGATGAAGCAAATTACCTTTTGCCAGTTCTCCCATCACCGCCGATATGCCACCGGCTTGGTATAGGTCTTCCACATGGTGAGGGCCTGCAGGGCTAAGTCTGCACAAATTGGGGGTTCTTTCACTTATTTCATTAATCTTATTTAAATCTATGGTTAATCCTGCCTCGTGGGCTATAGCAGTCAGGTGAAGTACCGTATTGGTAGAACAGCCCAATGCCATATCTACAGCCAAAGCATTTTCAAATTTTTCTTCAGTTAAAATATCCTTAGGACAAATATTTTTATCAACTAATTCCATAATCCTCATCCCGGACTTTTTCGCCAATCTGATTCTCTCGGCATAGACAGCCGGAATAGTGCCATTGCCGGGCAATGCCATGCCCAGAGCTTCCGTCATGCAATTCATGGAGTTGGCGGTATACATACCGGAGCAAGAGCCACAACCGGGGCAAGCATGATCTTCGTATTCTTTTAATTCCTTCTCTGTCATGGCACCTATTTGGACTTTGCCTACAGCCTCGAATACTGCGGAAAGGTCCAAAATATTACCTTTTTGATTACCTGCAAGCATTGGCCCTCCGCTTACAACAATAGTTGGAAGATTCAGCCTCGCAGCTGCCATAATCATACCGGGAACTATCTTATCACAATTTGGTACCAGCACCAGCCCGTCAAAGGCATGAGCCAATACCATGGATTCTACGCTGTCGGCGATAAGTTCACGGGAGGGAAGGGAGTATTTCATACCTTCGTGACCCATGGCTATGCCGTCACAAACTCCGATAACGGGGAATTCTACAGGTACCCCGCCAGCCATGCGAACACCTTGCTTTACAGCTTCTGCCACATCTTTTAAATGCTTATGCCCCGGAACTATTTCGCTAAAGGCATTTGCTATACCTATCAAGGGTCTATCAAATTCTTCATCAATAAAACCCAGCGCCTTAAAAAGCGACCTATGGGGTGCTCTTTCAAGACCTTTGTTTGCTTTATGGCTTTTCATTTTATCACCTACTTTTTAAGCCAAGACATCATTTCTCGTAGGTTTTTACCCACTTCTACTATAGGATGGTTTAATTCTTGTTCTTTTCGTTTGTTATAAACAGGACGGCCTGCCATGTTTTCCAATATCCAAGCCTTTGCAAAATCGCCATTTTGGACTTCCGCCAGTACCTTTTTCATTTCTTTTCTTGTTTCTTTGGTTATCATTCTCTTGCTTGTTACATAATCTCCGTATTCTGCAGTATCGCTGACACTGTATCTCATCCTTTCAAATCCGCCTTCGTAGAGGAGATCTACAATAAGCTTCATCTCATGGAGACATTCAAAATAGGCAATTTCCGGCTGATAGCCTGCTTCCATAAGGGTGTCGAATCCTGCTTTAATCAATTCCGTGATACCACCGCATAATACACATTGTTCACCAAAAAGATCTGTCTCTGTCTCTTCTTTAAAGGTGGTTTCTATTACTCCTGCTCTTAAGGAACCCAGTCCTTTGGCATATGCAAGTGCAAGTTTTTTAGCATTCCCCGTGTAGTCCTGGTGTACTGCCAATAATGCAGGCACACCTTTGCCCTCTTCATATACTCGTCTGACAAGATGGCCGGGGCCTTTTGGCGCTATCATGAACACGTCCACGTTTTCAGGGGGTGTGATTTGACCGTAATTTATGTTAAAACCATGGGCAAAAGCCAGTGCATCTCCTTCTTTAAGGTTTTTTTCTATATCTTCTTTATAAGCCTTGGCTTGTTTTTCATCGGGAATTAAAACCATTGTAATTGCCGATGTGGCTACAGCTTCGCCGACTTCCTTTACTTCCAGTCCGGATTCTTTAACCCTATCCCAAGACTTGCTGCCTTTATAAAGTCCTACAACAACATCTACACCGCTTTCTTTTAGGTTTAGGGCATGTGCATGTCCTTGACTGCCAAATCCTATAATTGCGACTTTTTTACCTTTAAATAATTCTAAATCTCCGTCTTTTTCATAATACATTTTTGCCATAATAATCCTCCTAAATTATTGTTTTATATATTACTTTGTGGTTAGTATTCACGGGCGACCACATCTCACATCTCACATCTCAACTCGTAAACATCGTTATATTTTCGTATCTGATTCATCAGTTGGTCTACACATTTATCTTGATATGAGAGCATAATTCTAAGGTTCGCCAGATTTCCTGTGTCTTCTTCCATATGAATGCTTTTCATATCGAATCCTTTTCGTCTAATAATGCCGCTAACCCTCATCAGCACGTCAATCTCATTGTTTACCTTTGCTACCAGTGTTTTTTCCATTTTGCTTCCTCCTGTTTTTTAATTTTTGCAAAAATAAAATTACCCCGTCCCAAAACATATATTTTGGGACGGGGTTTATTCCGTGTTACCACCCATATTCACTATTAATTCACATCAATAGCCTCATCAGGTCGAAGAACAAATTCTTTTAACCATAGCCATGTAACGGTGGCGAGGGAACCGTCCTTGTCTACTTGGCATAGCCTTTTGACTCGGCAGCTCGGGAGTGATCATTACATACCCTTTTAATACCGGTTCCCACCATTTCCGGCTCTCTGTTATTAATCTCGGATACTTTTCTCTCCGTCAAAGCTTTTATTAATAAATTGTTTATAATTTTATATCATATTTATTATCTTGTCAATAGAAAATTTTAAAAGTTTTATAGTTTAAAGATTGCAACATTAATTGACGGTAAAATTATCTATGCAACGAATATGCTTTATATAAAACACATGCCATAAAAACTAGGCCGATATAACCCACAAGAGGATAAAAGATACCGATAAGTTCACTAAAAGTGAAAAGCCCCAGTATAAAAGTAAAAATTGCAATCAATATTGCAATTATTTTATTCCCCTTTTTACCGCCAATAGTTATACGGTTGCATACAGACCACATCATTGCAGAACAAGAAGAGAAAATACCTAATGTCAACGCAATTGAAAAGATCGCCCCCAGTATATAAGATATTCTTTTTGCCAGATATAAAGCCGGGATTTCTAAAGAAATAGTACTTTTAACGTTTAATAATATAGACGTATTCATAATTATAATGGTGGCTATTATCGCTGAAGCACCAAATAATGCTCCGTATTTTATATCATCTTTATTAGTTGCTGATTTTCCCAATCCGGTAAAATATATGCTGCCGCTTAAAAAATTCAATGATAAATAAACAATAGAGCTAATAACCCAGTTAGGTGCAGCCTTCATTTCATCAAGCAAAGATTTGTATTTTGGAACTTCTGAAAAATTACTATAATCACGGACAATCGTAATAATTCCTACAATCAATGAAAAAACAATTATAAAGGGGCCTATAGATGAAACTATTTTTATTAGCCTATCGAAGCCGATTAAATAAGCACACAAAACCGCAATAGCCATAATAGCCGAACCAATATAGTGATTTATACCGTAATACTCGTAAAGTGTGGCACCGGCGCCTGAAATTAAAACAGACATAATCAAAGTCAAGGTAATGGGAATCAACCAGGAATAAAATAAACCTAATCTTTCACCGCAAAAATATTTAAAATGATTAAAGGCAGTTTTATCTTTATTCTCAAATCCGGTTGATACCAAGATTTGTCCAAAAAAAAGAAAACCGATTAAATTAAGTAACACAACACCGTAGCTTAAATATCCGAAGCTTGTAAAAAATTGCAGCACTTCCTGACCGGTTGCAAATCCTGAGCCGATTACCCAAGCAATAAAAGCGCCTGCAAATTTCATCACTTCTCTTTTATTATATTTATTTTGTTTTTCCATTTATATAAATCCCCAATGTATGTTTTATTAACCTCTTAATTTAAATACGATTATACCTGCAATCATTATCAATATTCCCAAGGGCTTTGTAAAATCAAATTTAATCCTTGGACTATCGAATAGACCAAATACATCAATAAAAAGAGTAATGGTCAGCTGTGCAACTATAACAATTGCAACAGAGAAAGTAGGACCTAAAAGGGATATGCCTTTCATAACACCATAAACTATCATTACTCCCAATGCCCCGCCTATTAAATATAATTTATTAACATCTTTAATAGCTTTAAAACTACCGTCACCGCCTGCCATTGTAGCTATGATAGCAAAAGCTAAACCAACTGCATGTACAACCACTGTAGTCTCAATCATACCGATATTCTCTCCCAGACGGGTATTGAAAACATTTTGAATGCTTATAACGAATCCGGCAAAAATAGAAAAAATAATACCTGTAATCATTGTACCCCACCCTTTATTTTATTAAATAAGTTTTTATATACGATAACGGTTTTATTTTCTTCATTTACTTTATAAAACATAAGATGTTTTCCCACGTTCAACAGCCTATAACCTTGTTTTCAAGATAGAATATCCAGGCATGTTTCTTAAGTTGGGAAATTTCCTCAAATGATTAATTGGCTCTTCTATTTTATCCGAATATTTTAAAGCAGTATCAATACCGGCTTAGCCACCTGCAATATAATAGATTATATCTCTCTGCGTCCTTCCAGAGCCTTCATCAGTGTTACTTCATCAGCATATTCCAAGTCACCGCCTACGGGCACACCATGAGCGATACGAGTGGCCTTCACACCTAGGGGTTTAACAATCCTTGATATGTACATGGCTGTGGCTTCTCCTTCTATATTGGGGTTTGTAGCCAATATAATTTCCCTAACCTTGTCTCCTTTTAGCCTGTCCAATAATTCTCTTATTCTAATATCACTAGGTCCTATATCATCCATGGGAGATATAGCACCATGAAGAACATGATACAACCCTTTAAACTCCTTAGTTCTCTCCATTGCCACAACGTCTCTGGGGTCTTCAACAATACATATAATACTGTCATCTCTTTTTAAATCAGAACAAATATTGCACTTTACTTTATCCGTGATATTACAGCATACCTCACAGTACCTGACACTTTTTCTTGCATTTGTAATTGCATTTGCAAGTTCTTCTGCATCTTTCATGGGCATATTTAAAAGGTAAAATGCAAGCCGCTGGGCGGTTTTATTTCCTATACCCGGCAGCTTTGCAAAAGCATCTATTAACTTTGCTATTGGTGCAGCATAATAGCTCATTAAAACAATCCTCCGGGTAGATTTAATCCACCGGTCAATTTGCTCATTTCTTGTGCCACCATTTCATCAGCTTTCCTAATTGCTTCATTTATCGCAGCCATTATCAAATCTTGCAGCATTTCAATATCATCGGGATCTACTACTTCCGGTTCTATAGTTATAGATCTTACGTCTTTTTTACCTGATACGACAACATTAACAGCACCCCCGCCGGAACTGGCCTCAACTGTCCTTTGTTCTATCTCTTCTTGTAATTTGAGCATTTCCCTTTGCATCTTTTGCGCTTGTTTCATCATATTACCCATATTTCCCATTCCCCCCGGATATCCGCCTTTAGCCATTTGAATTCCTCCTCAATTATATTTAATCTTCTATTATTTCTACCAGGTCTTCACCAAATACTTCTATCGCTTTTTCTTTAATATAATTTTCATCTGTTATAAATGATTCTTCTATGTTTTCAGATATAGTAGATTCTTTATCTTTATTTGTTTCTTTTGATGAATCGTCTTCTTCTGTCTTTATTTCATCTTCAAATACAGGTTTTATTGTTACCGGTATACCGAAATATTCCTTTGCTGTTTCTTCTATCTCATCCTTTACTTTAATTTTTTCTACGGATTCTTTGGAGAAATTATCCTTCTTTCCAAAACAGAGGATAACTTCTTGATCATTTATCATTATTGGTTTGCAAGATGCCAGATATGTTCTTATTATCATACGTTTTCTTTTGCCAAAATCCTTCACAAAGTCATCCCAGGATTCCATTATTTTATTTTTTATATTTGGGTCCACAAGATTACAGTCTGCTAAGGTTTCAGGTGCGTCTCGGCTAGCAGCTATGTCTTGGCCGACAGAATCATCATCCTCTATAGTTTTTTGTTCAATAACAGAGGGCTCCTCGATTTCCGGCAAATCTGAGTTAACAGGTATATTTTCATTGACAGTTTCCATTGCTCCGGCTGTTTGCGGTTTGCCGCCCTTTGCTATAATATCCTCCACTTTTGCAATTCTTGCCGTCAATCCTTCAACACTTGTATCTTTTTTAAGTCTGCTCATTTTAATCAATGCTATTTCTAAAAGCAGCAATGGTTGAGATGACCACTTTATACCCGATGTCAAGTCGGATAACATATTTATACATCTTATAATGTTCTCTTTACTATACGTTTTGCTTTGTTTTATTAATAAATCAATCTTTTCCTCTGATAAATCAATTACACTCTCAGCCTTGGTAACAAGTTTTGCCATAAGCAGGTTGCGGTAGTGTATTTGCAAATCTTGGGTGAATTGAATTATATCCTTCCCTTCGTCGGATATTTCTCTTAAAATGCTCACTGTCTTCGTCACGTCTTCATTTAGAATTGAATCCGCTATATCAAAAAGGTATCTGTCGTTTACAATTCCCAAAACTGCTAAGACGTCATATTCTTTTATATTTTTATTGCTATATACGGAGCATTGATCCATTATATTAATTGCATCCCTCATCGCTCCATCAGTGTTTCTGACAATTATTTGCAAAGCCTCGGCTTCAGCTTTGATACCTTCTTCTTTGCAAATAAAATTCAATCTATCCAGCATGCTTTTTTGACTGATTCTTTTAAAATCAAATCTTTGGCATCTGGAAAGCACCGTAGCCGGCAATTTATGCGGCTCCGTTGTAGCAAGAATGAATATAACATACTCAGGTGGTTCCTCCAAAGTCTTAAGCAATGCATTAAAAGCTTCATTTGTAAGCATATGAACTTCATCTATAATATATAACTTATATTTACTTATTGGAGTAAATTTTACTGCTTCCCTAAGATCTCTGATATTGTCAATACCTCTGTTAGATGCTGCATCTATTTCAAATACATCAATTGAATTTCCCTCATTTATGGATTTACAGCTTTCACATTTTTCACAAGGATTTCCATTTTGCAAATCTAAACAGTTTACTGCTCTTGCAAGAAGCTTTGCTGTGCTTGTCTTACCGGTGCCTCTTGTTCCGCAAAATAAATAGGCATGGGAAATCTTATCGGCTTTTATTTGATTTTTTAAAGATGTGGTTATATGCTCTTGACCGCATATATCTTCAAACCTAGTCGGCCTATATTTTCTATATAAGGCTATATACATTTTGGTGCCTCCAAATTTTAGTTCTCTCAATCAACTCATTATATCCCAAGGTCTTTCTTCATTCTGTTCGCTTAATTCTACTAATTCTTTTTCTTTTTCCCTATATATTTTAATAAAAGAATCTACTACTCTAGGGTGAAACTGCGTACCCTTATTATTAATCAGCTCTTCCACTGCCATATCAAAGCTTATGACTTCTCTATATGGTCGTTTTGAGGTCATAGCATCAAAAGCATCCACTACGCTTATAATATGAGCAATATCCGGTATGTTCTCTTCAACATAATTACATGGATAACCTTTACCATCACATCTCTCATGATGGTGCTTAATACCTAAGATGATATCCTCATCCAGATCCATACCCTCAAGTATCTTACAGGCTATATCCGGATGTTTCTTTATAATACCATATTCCTTGGATGTTAATTTCCCCTTTTTATTCAAAATCGTATCACTAATACCGATTTTTCCTATATCATGCAGCAAACCGGTTATTCGAACCTTTTCTATAAACTGTTCGTCATAACCCATTTCATCGGCTATCAATACCGCATATTCAGATACACGAAAAGAATGGTTCTCTGTATAAAAGTCTTTGGCCTCAACAGCAGATACTAAAGATTGTATTGTGTGAAAATATTGTTGTTTCAATTTGTCATAAGCCTCCGCATTATCTATTGCAATAGCAATATTATTAACTAAAGAAGCGAGCAAATCTATATGTGGCTGACCGGGAGGTTCTTTAGTAAAACTGGTCATAACACCTATTGCTCTTTCTCTTACCATAATAGGGTTAAATAAGCAATATCTTGCATGTTTCTCTTCATAAAGTGTACTTACATATGTATTTGTTATTATACTATCTTTTAACTTTACTATAAAGGGAAGTTGACTCTCTACAGCCTTACCCACTATATCTCGGCGTTTATCGATTTTTTTCTCAATAATACAGTCTATCTCTACACTATGCGCCGACGCTTTCAACTCCAAGTTATTTAAGTCCGATTTATTAATCAACCTAATAGTACACGCAACAACATCCGATACTTTTACTACCTGATTGGCAACTTCATTTAGAACACTTTTTAAATCTGTATTTGTAACAATATCTTTACTTATTCTATTTAACAATTGGAGTTCAACAAGCTTCTTGTTAAGCTTTTCTTCTATAATTATTTTTTCGGTAATATCTCTGGAAACACCTTGAACACCGATTATTATTCCATTTTCTTCTACTCTTTTCACACCGGTATCCGTATATATTATCTTCCCGTTCTTGGCTATAAATTCAATTTTTATTCTATTAGTGTCAATTTCCCTTACAGAATCAAATATATGTTTTAAAACATCTCCATCTAAAATATCTATGATATATTTCCCAATTAATTCAGTTTCTGAATATCCTAATAATTGTTTAAATCTCTCATTTACAAAAATAATATTTCCTTCATAATCTATTAACCATACCAAATCGGTAATGTTTTCAATCAAGCTTCTATATTTATCCTCAGAAGCATTAAGTAAATCGGTTGTGGCTTTAAGCTGTTCCAAAGAAGCTTCAAGCTCTGTATTTATATCCTGAAGCTGTTCATTGCTCTTTGTAAGTTCATCGGATCTTTTCCTTAAAACTATAAGGGTAGCCTTAATCCCAACCAGCATTTTTCTGATACAATGCGCCAAAAAACCTATTTCATCATTTCCGCCTACAGTAATATTATAATCATAATTACCTTCAGAAATCTGTTGAGCGCTTTTCGTTACTTCATTAAGAGGCTTAACAATTGAATTTATTATATAAATTGAAAAAGCAAAAGCCAATGTTATACCAATAACTAATAAAGTAATTAAGTGTGTATTAAACTTTCCGGATTCTATGGCAATCCTATAATTATTACTGGTAAAAAACAATATCCACGACAAAGAGAAGGGAATAAGTGTTGCAATAATAAAAGCTATAATAATCTTAAGTCTAAAACTATATCTGGCCATCTCACTAATCACCGCCATTTACATATTGCAAAATCTTACATTAGCTAACAATTATTTTAACATATAATTAAATAATGTAAAAGGTATATCGAATTAATAACCCCTATAAATAGCAATAAAAAAGGGAAAGCAAAGCTATCCCCCAAATACTTCAAATATTAATGGCCGTGCACCTTTCTTCGACAGCGATAACTTCCAAGCGTAACCTTGACAGTTAACTCCAATCAGGCACCCCTACGGCACACGAAAGGGTTTACTTACCGCTGCTTCCTTCCGGACCTGACGGGTTTCATAAATTTCCGTTGCGCAGGACCCAATCATCAACATCACTTATCAAAGGCAGACCTTACAAGCATCGGCCTTAGCAAAGGAATTCAACCCTGCTGCTGCGGATTGCAGGTTATAGGGCACCGCAAACTCCCCATCTAGCACGGCCAAACTTTAACCAATGATTCTATTAAATTATATGCTTATTCAATACCTATGTCAACGGATACAATTGGATGGGTTTTATTTCCCTGCTATGGATAACTCTTTTATCAATACAGCGGGACTGCCGAAACAACTATTGCCGCTTGGTATCCCAAACTCCAAATCTGATCCTAATTCAACTACGTCATGTAAAAGGGTATAGAAATTTCCCGCAATGGTAATCTGTTCAATAGGTCTTTCCACCGCCCCATTCTTTATTAAAAATCCTTTAGCCCCAAGAGAAAAATCTCCCGAAACCGCATTTGCACCGGAATGCAAACCTTGGACTTCAGTAATAAATACACCTTCACCCATATTTTTAAATAATCCCTGTAAATCATTATTCCCGGGTTTTATATAAAAATTAGAAGGCGAGGTCCCCATAGAAGACGCATAGGATGCTTTTGCCGCATTTCCCGTTGACTTCACCCCATCCTTTTTGGCAGTCTTTAAATTATACAAATAAGTCATAAGTACACCATTTTTAATTACATCTTTTGTGTAAGCAGCAACTCCTTCGTCATCAAAAGGTACCGAAGCCAAGCCTTTTTCCAATAACGGATCATCTATTAAAGTAATTACATCGGAAGCAATATTTTCACCCGATTTGTCTTTTAAAAGAGACATTCCTTTTTGAACATTATAGGCGGAAAAAATCCCCCAAAAAGTACCTAAGATATCCGCCATTACATCATTTCTGATTATTACTTTATACTTACCGGAAGACAGACTTTTGGCACCCAGATAAGATAGAGCCTCTGTAACAGCTTTTTCAGCTAATTTCTCGGTGTCGATTTCCTCAATATCATTAGTTACCTTAAAAGAATATGCTGTATTTACCTTTTCCTTTTCCTCCACCACCGCTGACACCATAGCATATATTATATTTGAAACATGTCTTAAGTCCAAGCCTTTTGAGTTTGATATATATCTTTCCCCTCGACCGGACGCTACAATACAATCATCAACTGTCTTTATCTTTTTACTCTTAGCCTTTGTTTCTTTTTCCAACCGCAGTGCAAGGTTTATCTTTTCGCTCGCATCCACTTTTTCCAATTCTTCGTTATAGCTATTTACGTTTGGATAAATATCTTTGCCTTCGTATATAATCTCTATGTCTTCATCTTCAATAGCCATTGCGTTTTCTTTCGCATTTTTTATTAACATTTCCAAAGCTTCGTCGTCAAGTATCTCCGTATAGGAATAACCCATCTTATCACCATATAGCCCTCTAAAGCTAAGTCCTCTATCGGTGTTAACGCTGTATTGATCAATTTCCCCCTCATATACAGTTACTCTAAAGCTATTTCCGTTAACATAATATATTTCATAATCCAAAAATCCTTCTTTCTTTGCCCGCTCAAACAGTTTATCTCTAAAATCCTTTATATCCATATAATAAACCTCCTACTCTCTTCCGCCAACGGTGATTTGAGATACTCGAATCATAGGCTGCCCCACATTAGTAGGCACAGCCCCGCTTATTGAGCCGCACATTCCGGCAGCAAAATCCAAGTGTTTGCCTACCATATCAATTTTTAATAAAATATCTGAACCTTTACCTATCAAAGTAGCACCTCTTACAGGAGTATCAACCTTACCGTTTTTCACCAGATAACCCTCCAATACGGCAAAGTTAAACTCGCCGGTTACAGGATTTACAGACCCGCCCCCCATCTTTTTTGCATAGAGCCCATAATCCATAGATGAAATAATATGGTCGTTTTCATCATTCCCCGATGCTATATATGTATTTGTCATTCTGGAGGTAGGAGCATATTTATAGGATTGCCGTCTGGAATTGCCTGTAGGATTCATTTTCATCCTTCTCCCGTTTAGCTTGTCAATCATATAGCCCTTCAAAATACCTTTTTCGATAAGTATATTTTTATTAGAAGGTGTACCTTCATCATCTATATTTATAGAACCCCATGCATTGGATATAGTGCCATCGTCTATTGCAGTTACTTTCTCCGAGGCTATCCTTTCTCCCAGTTTATCAGCAAATTCAGAATTACCTTTAGCGACAGCCGTTGCTTCTAAAGAGTGCCCGCAAGCCTCATGGAATATAACTCCGCCAAATCCATTGTCAATCACCACAGGCATTTCCCCGGAGGGGCATAAAGGTGCATGAAGCATTTTAACGGCAACAGCAGAAGCCGCCTTACCGCATTCAATCACATCAATTTCATCAAATATTTCAAATCCCTTACTTCTTCCGGGTGCCTCATAACCTATCTGATTTTCCTTACCGTCGCCGGCTATGGCTTGAATCATGAATCGGGTCCTTATCCTTCTGTCGCCGGTAAACAAACCTTCGCTGTTTGCGATGATAATATTCTGATCCACATCACTGTAACTTGATACAACCTGTATAATTTCAGAGCTGTATTCCTTAGCAACTTTATAAGCTTCTTTCAGCTTTGCCACTTTTTTATCCGTATTAATAGCTTTTGGCACAAATAAAATAGGATGGCTATTCTTATTCACTCTTTCAAATAAATTAATTGATGCGGATTCCTTAAGATTTCCTAGCGCAAGTGCGGCTTCTTCTGCAGTTTTCATTAGCCCTTCTTTTGAAAAATCATTAGTATAAGCATAGATACTCCTAAAATCTTTAAAAATTCTAATACCAATCCCAAAGTCCCTTCCTGAAACTGCTGTTTCTATCTTACCGTCCACTAGACCAAGAGAACTCCTTTGTGTATCTTCTATAAAAACCTCAGAAAAGTCACCGCCTGTAGATAGTGCTTTGCCTAAAACATCTATTATTATATTTTTATCTATCAAAATATACCCTCCTTTTTCTACTAAATTATAACATATAATTTTTTTCTTTTCTTAAATAAAACCTTGCCTCTTTGGCTTTCCTTATATAAATAGTATTCTATATTTAGATTATAATATATACCTATAGAAAAAGTTTGGTTAATCAAAAACAGCAAGAATCAAAAGATTAAATTAAAAAACAATGGAAATAATAACAATATCGCTATATTAATAATTTTTAAAGGAAAATAACATTTTTATTGGTTTTTTTAAAAAAAATCAGAATTTGATATTTAATCGATAAAGCTTTATAATTATTAAAGATTCGAAATAGAGAGGTGTTATTAATGGAATCAGTAACTTCCGACGATGATGACAGTAGTAATTATACATGGAAGTATAAAAAAGAAATTTTGATTAACATCGTCGAAAAAGGAGTTAAGGTTGGTTACATCGCAGGTATATTGTTGAATGTAGACAATTTACTTAATGAATTGAAAAGCGAAGAAGCATTAAAAATTCTTGAATTCACAGACAAAGAGGATGAAGAGGAAGTAAAAAACTTTTACATCCAAGTTTTATCAAAAAGGGAATCTGAAGAGAAGGCATTTTATATCATTGAACTTTTCATAGAAAAGGAATTTAGGGGAAATGGCATAGGCGGTAAGGTATTTAAAGTATTACCGAGTTTTTTACAAAATATTGACTCTAATATATCTTGTATCTATCTAATGCCGGGGCCTTTAGAACGAATTAACGGAAAAGTTAAATACATCATGAACCCAAAAAATAAGCAAATGGTTGCTTTAAAAAACAAATTAATAAAGTTTTACGAATCTGTAGGATTTAAAAGAATTGACCAAACCGAATTTTTTATTGAAAAAATTTCTTAATACTAAAAAAGATAAACTAGCCTCATTTGCTAGTTTATCTTTTTTTACAAGAAAATGCATCAAAATCTCCCATAATATGATATAATTAAAAAGACAACATTATATGACAATATATATTGATAATGCTTTAAATCTGTATTGATTGAAAATATTGTTGATTTATTCAAAACAATTAAAAATAATAATATTTTTAGATTATAAAGCAGCTTGAGTTATACAGATGGGTTTGGGGGAATGCCTTGTGGCTCAGTTGCCTTTGCTATTTTCTTTAGTATTTTTTGCAGCATTTGCGTTTTATTTATTCTTCGGAATATATATTATTCATATGAATCCTAAAGCAAGCCAAAACAGATTATTTCTTTTAGTTTGCATTTCTCTATGTTTTTGGTCCTTCGGGTTTTCTATTGCAAATTTTGCCCCAAATCTGGAAACTTGTTTAATATGGCGGAGAGTATCAGCTGTGGGTTGGGGTTCAATATATAGCTTATTACTACATTTCTTATTATTACTTTCTAAAAACAAATTATCAAAAAACCGGCTTTTTATAATACTTTTGTATATTCCCGCCCTTATCTCCATATATGCTTTTGCAATTTCAAATAGGATAACAGCAAACCAATACAACTTCGTAAAAATGCATTATGGATGGGTTAATGTCGCTATACAAAATCAATGGACTTTCTTTTTTTATATTTATTATATAGGTTACTTGCTTGCATCTCTTGGGGTTGTTTGGTATTGGAGGTTTAAAGCTACTGACTATGATACTCGGAAACAGGTTTCTATGATATTCTACTCCATCCTATCTGCCTTATTGCTAGGCAGCTTCACTGATGTAATCTTGAGCTCCTTTTTTTCCTCCCCTTTACCTCAAATGGCCCCTGTAGTAACACTAATACCTATAGGTGCTTTGTATTTTTCTCTAAAACTGAATAATTTGCTTCAAGGCATAATCAATAATAAAGATGAATTTATATTAAGTCAGGAAACACTATCAAAACTATATTTTTATCTGGGTATTGCTTATCTGGCCGGTGGAATTTTAAGCTTCTTATCAAAGTTTTTTCCCCATATGATAGCCGGCGAAGAAAATCTAAAAAATACTTTATATTCAGGAGTAATACTTTTTTCATTAGGTTGTGCAATCCTTCTTTTTCGCTTAATAAAAAAAGAAACACTGAAAAACCCTTTAATAATGATTGCAGTTTTGCTTAGTATACCGATTATTACCCTAAGGTTTATAGAGTTTTCCAGCATAACCGTATGGGTTTTCCCTATTCTCCTGATAATAGTTGCTCTTACTTTTAACACTCGCAAACCCCTTGTTTTAGTTACTATAATCTCTATTCTTACACAAGTAATTGTTTGGTATTTTGCCCCGTTGGGACCAATAAATATGGATGAATTTGATTTTATATTAAGAATCGGTATATTTATTTTGGCTTTTTGGTTAGGTTCCATAGTTAATAGGATTTATGTCAAAAAAATAGAAGAAAATATCCATCAAATTGAATTTCAGAAATTAATATCAGATTTCTCTTTTGATTTTGTAAATATTAACCAAGAAAATATTGATGAAAAATCTAATAAAATGATTGAAAAAACCGGAAAATTCTTTAATGCAGATAGAGCATATATTGTATTATTAAACAAACAAAATAACGTTTTTGATTATTCTCATGAATGGTGTGATGATAATATAGAACCAAGGAAAGAAATTGTCAAAGATATTTCCATGAATGATTTTCCATGGGCTATGAGCCAATTGGAGAAGAATAAGCTTGTAGCCATAGATGATATTTCACTTCTTCCTTTTGAAGCTGGTATAGAAAAAAACCATTTCTCCAAGCAAGGCATTAAATCTTTGCTTCTAATTGCAATCGAAGAAAACGATGAGCTTTTGGGATATATCGGCCTTGATTCTATGGTCTTTGTCAATACTTGGACAAACTATCATATAAAATTGCTGAAAATATTGTCTAATTTATATACTGATGGCTTACTTAAAATCAAAGCGGAAAAAGAAATTGAATATCTTGCTTATTATGACCATTTGACAGGACTTCCCAATAGAAATCTGTTTTCAGATCGCCTTAATCAAGCTATTGAGCTGGCAAAGAGAACAGGAAAGCTCGTTTCCGTTATGCTTTTGGACTTGGATAGTTTTAAAATGGTAAATGAAATAATGGGACATAGTGTTGGAGATACCGTCATTAAAGAAGTAGGACAATATCTGGTTAAAAATTTAAGAAAGACGGATACGGTTGCCAGATTTGGCGGGGATGAGTTTTTAGTAATGCTAAATAATATATCTGATATAAAAAGCATAATCGGAGTGGCAAACAATATTATGAAGCTATTCCAAAAACCTTTTATTCTTAACGATCAGGAGTTTTTCATTACTTGCAGCGCAGGCATCGCTATTTATTCCATTGACGGTGAAGATACGGAATCTTTGATTCAAAATGCGGATATAGCTATGCATAGAGCTAAATCCAGAGGCAAAAACCAATACGTACTTTGCACTGAGGGCATGAAAGAAGAAGTAAAGAAAAATATGAGAATATCTAACAGCCTATACCGGGTTTTGGAGAGAAATGAACTTTCCGTATATTATCAGCCGCAAATTAGAATAGAAACAAAGGAAATAATAGGTTTAGAAGCCTTATTGAGATGGAGGCACCCGGAAATGGGTATGATACCACCCAGCGTTTTTATACCTTTGGCAGAAAAAAACGGTTTAATCAATAGCATCGGTGAATGGGTGCTAAAAACAGCAAGTAACCAAAATAAAAAGTGGCAGGACATGGGTTTCCCCCATATGCGTATGGCTGTTAATTTATCAGTGGTACAGTTTAATAATCCCCGAATTGTAGATATTGTAAGAAATGCACTTAATGAATCCGGCTTGAACCCTGAATTCCTTGAACTGGAGATAACAGAAAGCATTGCTATTGGAGAGACAAAAGACACCGTCAGCATTTTAAACAATCTAAAAAACTTAGGGATATCTATTTCGATAGACGATTTTGGGACTGCATATTCCTCGTTGAACAGACTTAAAATGCTGCCCATTGACCGCATAAAAATTGATATGCAATTTATACAAGCGCTGGAAAGCAGCGAGAAAGACCAAGCCATAACGAAGGTAATTATTAATTTGGCAAAAACTTTAGGCCTGGAAGTCCTTGCAGAAGGGGTTGAGACAACACCTCAACTGGAATTTCTCCAAAATAAGCTATGCGATGAAGTCCAAGGGTTCTATTTTTACAAACCGATACCGGCAGAAGAAATAGAAAAAGTATTAAAAAGAGAATAATGCTAGAAAAAGCCGGTTTATTTTTTTCTTTATCATGTGTTATACTAAAAAAGATTTAACATATGATATGTGATTATTTTATTTCGGAGGCTATTATGAAAAGGATAGATGAAAGAGATACCATGTTTGCCAGAATGAGTTATAGAAAGGGTACTTGGCAATATGATGATTATTATTCTAAAAATAAAGATAAAAAAGAAATAGATGATACTATAAGGGAAAAACCCAATATTTGCGGTCCGGGTACCGCCACTTACAGTCCGGTCAATTCTCCCATAGCAGATGCCAACTTTTTATTTCTAAATGATATAAAAAAGTTTTCTGAAGGTAAAGTAAATCCGAACAAGGTTGATGTGGATAAAAAAGAAATGACAAAAAAGCTTAAAGGCCTTACATTGCACTACGGAGCCGCTTTAGTAGGTATATGCAGCATGAAAGATTATCACTATTATAGTTACAGAGGAAGACATAGCGAAGTATATGGAGAAAAGGTAGACTCGAACAAACACAGATTGGGAATTGTTTTTGCTGTAGAAATGGACAAAGAAATGTTAAATAGATCTCCTCAATTGTCAGAGGTAATTGAAACTTCAAATATTTATGTAAAAGCTGCAATGATAGGTATGCAATTATCATATTATATAAGGCTATTAGGCTATGATGCACGGAATCACATGGATGCTAATTTTTTAGCTGTATTACCTCTTGTTGCAAGGGATGCAGGTATCGGAGAAATTGGCAGAAACGGAATATTGACAACAAAAAAATACGGTTCAAGAGTTCGTCTAGGGCTTGTGACAACGGAAATGGAATTAATACCGGACAGTCCTACAGAATTCGGTTTGCAAAGATTTTGCGAAGTTTGTGGATTATGCTCTGATACATGTCCCGGAAAGGCAATACCAAAAGGTGATAAGACTCTTATAGATGGCGATTTAAGATGGCAGATAACTCAGGAAAAATGTTATGGTACATGGAGAAATATTGGAACGGACTGCGGCATATGTATAAGTAGTTGTCCTTATAGTCAAGGCGTAAAAAAATCTATAGAAAATGATGATGATATAGATGAAGTCTTAAAGGAGCATGAGGAGAAATATGGTGCAAGGCCTTATATCAGGGAAGCTCCTGAATGGTTAAAATAAAAGAAGGTTATTTAATATTTATAACGAATAAATAAGAAATATTTATTATAAAGGGGAGTGAGTTATGAGCTTATTTAAAAATATCGGCAGTAAGGCAATGAGTACTGCAAGAATTGTAGGAAATAAAACGCAAGAAATGGCTGAAATCGGAAAGCTGAAGATTCAAATTAACCAACTGGAAAGTGATATTAAAAAACTAAAAACTGAAATTGGCGAAGCCGTTTACAAAGCATACATTGAAAAGCTGGACTCTCCACTAGATCAAATAAATGATTTATGCAGCATTATTGATGAAAAATATAATGAAATAGAAGAACTAAAAATAAAGATTGAAAAAGTAAAATCGAATTAGCAGCTATCGAGAGTTGCATAGTAGGCTTTATAGCTACATTCGGTTATATCAAAGCATATATCATTTGATTCGATTGCTGAGTTCCAAGACTAATAATCTGTAAGCTTGTTGCGGGTTGCGCCAAAACTCGCTTCGCTCAAACAGTTGACGCAACTGCTCCTCCACTGCGCTAACAGATTCTAAGTCTCTCCACAACGCAATCTTAATCAAATATATAAGCTTTCTCGTAAATGCCGTGTAGTATATTATACGGGCAGCATTGTGGAGAAACCGTATAAATTCTTAACGAAATGGAGGAAAAGCGAAATCATGGCACAGACAGGATT
>JALNWH010000003.1 GCA_023230985.1 Bacillota bacterium | reverse complement strand
GTATAGGGGCACCATGTCAAGCGGAATGTGGAATAAATGCGATTAAGAACAAGTAATTATGTGTATTTGTATGTTGGGTAATAAGAAAGGCGGGTTTGCCAACTATTACTTGACTGTAACTTGTAGTTAAGCCAAATTGAATAAGGAAAACATATATGATAATATTATATGGAATTCAATTTAGGGAGGTCTTTAAATGAGCCGAATATTCGGTACAGATGGTGTAAGAGGTATAGCTAATAGTGATTTGGATTCAATGTTGGCCTATAACCTAGGGCGAGCGGGAGCTTATGTGCTAACTGAGGAGGCTCATCATAAGCCCAAAATAGCTTTAGGTAAAGATACAAGGGTTTCTTGTGATATGTTGGAAGCGGCATTGATTGCCGGTATATGTTCCATGGGGGGAGAAGCTGTTGTTCTTGGGGTGCAAACCACTCCGGCTGTTGCATACCTTACCAGACATTATAATTTTGATGCGGGAATTATGATATCTGCTTCCCATAATTCTTACGAATATAATGGAATTAAATTTTTTGACTCGAAAGGTTATAAATTATCAGATGAATTGGAAGACAGGATACAAAAAATAATTGAAGAAAGTGAATATCGTTTACCCAATCCGACAGGAATTGGAATAGGTAAAAAGACAGAGATAAATAATGCCACATTAGCTTACATAAACTTCCTAAAAAGCACCGTTAATATAGATTTAACAGGGATGAAGATAGCTATTGACTGTGCCAACGGTTCTTCCTATATAGCCGCACCTTTGGTGCTTTCTGATTTGGGTGCTGAAGTTATTGTTATAAACAATGAGCCTGATGGGATAAACATTAATAAAAATTGCGGTTCGACACATCCGGAAATTCTACAAAAAATTGTTATTGAGAGCGGTGCTGATGTGGGATTTGCTTTTGATGGCGATGCTGATAGGCTTATAGCGATTGATAATAATGGTGCACTTATAAATGGTGATTATATAATTGCAATATGCGCCAAACATATGAAGCGATCAGGGACTCTTAAGAAGAATACGGTAGTATCAACCATAATGAGCAATATGGGTCTTGAAATTGCACTAAAAGAAGAAAAGTGTTCTATTTGCAGGACAAAAGTTGGAGATAGATATGTGTTGGAAGAGATGGTCAAAAACGGCTATAACTTCGGTGGAGAACAGTCAGGACACATTATTTTTTTAGACCATAATACTACAGGAGATGGAATATTAACAGCTCTTAAACTTTTATCTGTAATGAAAGAAACGGGCTTACAACTCTCAGAATTAAAATCCATAATAAAAGAACTGCCTCAAGTCCTAATAAATGCAAAAATTAAAAACGGAAACAAAAACAGATATTTAGATGATGTAGAAATAAAAAATGCAATTGATGATATACTAAAAAGTATGGAAAATAAAGGCCGTGTGGTGATAAGACCTTCCGGCACAGAACCTTTGGTAAGAGTTATGCTTGAAGGTGAAAATGAAACTTTAATCCGTAGCTATGCGGAAAGCTTGGCTTCGTTGATAGAAAAGAAATTATTGTAGACAGCTAAAAAATTTAAAACTTTAATAAGTAAATAACTAGGAAACTATTGTTTTCCTAGTTATAGTTTTATATATCTCAGTTTTATAAAAGGGACTCCTATTAAGCGTCATTTCAAAATGAAAAGACACCCCACATTTATTTCAGATTGAAATAAATTTATGTTTCATTATTACAATTAATATTCAAAACTTATGACTCTATAAAATACTAATATTAAAATATAAAAGTTTCATTATATATATAATGTAGTGTTTACAGCTTGAGAGTGCACATTTATTTTCCCCCCAAAGTTAGTTTTAAAATTATTTTCTTATAATTTTAAAGTTTGGCATATAACTTGCTCATTATATTAAGTGAAGTTTAAACATATTTTAATTCCGGAAATTGATATATGTTGGATTTAAAGGCCTAGAAAGACATCAAGCTTGATGTTACACTAACGAATTGTCGTGCTTAAGAAAAGAAAATATCAAAATGATTAAAATTATATATTAAAATAAACATTGATATTTTCAAGAATTAAAATTATTTGGAGGAATGTAAAGTGTTTGACAAAACAAGAGAATTTTTGGTTAAGTTAGGATTACCTGCAGGAGATGCATTTGATCTGCCAACATCAGAAAAAAGGTTTCCAGATGGAGCTCATTTTCGAATAGAAGTACCGACTATGAATACTGCGGTTGCAGTTAAAGCTTTGTTAGAAGAAGCAGAAAGACTTGGTATAACTATTAATCGTGTGGATGAGACTTATGGATCTTTTCGTCATACTGTAGAAGAACTAAAAGAATATATTGCAATTTGTAAACATTATGGTGTTGAACTTAACTTATCTACAGGTCCAAGAGCCGCTTATGATACTAGTGCCACTCGTATGAGCGAACAAGGTAGAGTTATTGCATATAGGCTAAGAGGACAAGAACAAATTGTCAGGGCAATTGAAGATATAAAAAGAATAGCTGATTTAGGTTGCAGAGGAGCACTTGTATATGACGAGGGTCTACTCTGGGTTCTTAATGAAATGAGAAAGGCCGGAGAACTTCCTAAAAATATGAGATTTAAGAATTCTGCACATAATGGACAGGGAAATCCTACCAGCTTTAAGTTGCTACAAGATTTAGGTGCAGATTCAATAAATCCTGTAAGAGACCTAAGCCTTCCAATGCTAGCTGCATTAAGACAAGCAGTAGATGTTCCTCTTGATCTTCACACGGATAACCCTCCAGGCTCCGGCGGATTTATTAGAGTATATGAAGCTCCGGAAATGGTACGTGTTGCAGCACCTGTATATCTAAAGACCGGTAACTCAGTTATAGCAGGTCACGGACAGCTAACTACAGCTCAAAACGGTATTGATATGGCAAGGCAAGCTTCAATAGTAATAGAAATGGTAAAAAAATATTATCCTGAAGCTGTGCAAAGTAAAGCTGGGCAACCTGATATGCATATCCCTGAATAAACTTCATGAGTTTTAACTCCTGTGGGAGACAATTTACTCCCGCAGGATGTTATTATCTAATAAGTTTGATTGGAAAGAAGGAAACAAATGAGAGAAATTAACGTGGATATTATTACTAAGGCAGTAGAAAAACTATGTATTGATGCAAATTACTATTTACCGCAAGATGTAAAAGAAGCTTTAGAAAAGGCAGTAAAAAAAGAAGAATCACCCCTAGGAAAAGAAATACTAAATGACATATTAAAAAACCAAGATATAGCTAGAAAAGATGATGTTCCAATATGCCAAGATACCGGTTTAGCTGTCGTATTTTTAGAATTAGGCCAAGACGTTAGATTGGTAGGTGGAGATCTCAATGAGGCCATTAATAAAGGTGTTAGTTTGGGATATACTAATGGTTATTTAAGAAAATCCAGTGTAGACGATCCTTTTATTGAAAGAAAAAACACCGGAGATAACACCCCTGCAATTATTCACACAACAATTGTAAAAGGAGATAAAGTGAAAATTGTTGTTGCTCCAAAAGGTGGCGGAAGTGAAAACATGAGTTCGTTAGCAATGCTAAAACCTTCTGATGGGATTGAAGGGATTAAGAAGTTTGTAATTAATACTGTAGAAAACGCAGGTTCCAACCCATGTCCTCCTATTATAGTCGGTATTGGTATTGGAGGAACAATAGAGAAGACAACACTTTTAGCAAAAAAATCCCTTTTACGTAATATTGGCGAACATAATATTAACCCCAAAGTAGCACAATTGGAGAAAGAATTGTTGGAAGAAATAAATAACTTAGGTATTGGGCCTCAAGGTTTCGGTGGTAGAATGACGGCATTGGCGGTAAATATAGAAACATTTCCCGCCCACATAGCAAGTATGCCCGTGGCTATTAACATTCAATGTCATGCCGCAAGACATCAAGAAGTGCTAATTTAAAATCAATGGAGGTACAAGAATATGACAAAACGAGTTAATACACCATTAACAGATGAAACTGTAACTGGACTGCAATCCGGTGATAGAGTTTTGTTAAATGGTTATATATATACCGGGCGGGATGCGGCACATAAAAGATTGGTTGATATGCTAAACAGAGGAGAAAAATTACCTCTTGAATTGGAAGGACAAGTTATTTATTATGTTGGCCCATGCCCTGCAAAACCTGGAAAAGTAATAGGTTCAGCAGGACCGACTACAAGTGGGAGAATGGATGCTTATGCTCCACTTTTAATGGAAAAGGGGCTTAAAGGTATGATAGGAAAAGGATTAAGAAATAAAGATGTTGTTGATTCAATAATAAAAAATAAAGCAGTATATTTTGCCGCTATAGGCGGGGCAGGAGCTTTACTGGCAGAATCTATCAAAGAGGCTGAAGTAATTGCTTTTCCTGAACTAGGTCCTGAAGCTATATATAAACTAAAAGTAGAAAATTTTCCTGTAACGGTTATTATTGATTTTGAGGGCAACGATTTATATAAAACCGGTAAAGAACAATATAAGAAATAAGGTAGGTGCAATAAAGAATGTCACTAAGAGAAGATGCATTGAAATTGCATAAGGATAACAAAGGTAAGCTGGAAGTAATAAGTAAAGTAGCTGTTAAGGATAGAGAAAGCCTTAGCTTGGCTTACACCCCGGGAGTTGCAGAACCTTGTAAAGAGATACACCAAAATAAAGAAACAGTATATGAATACACATCAAAAGGGAATATGGTAGCTGTAGTATCGGATGGCACTGCTGTCTTAGGTTTGGGAAACATCGGACCACACGCGGCGCTTCCTGTAATGGAGGGCAAGGCAGTGTTGTTTAAAGAATTCGGAAACGTGGATGCATTTCCCATTTGTCTAAACACATCAGATATTGATAAAATAGTCGATATAGTAACACAAATTGAGCCGGCTTTTGGTGGTATAAATTTAGAAGATATTGCCGCCCCAGCATGCTTTGAGATTGAAAATAAATTAAAAGAAAAGTTGTCAATTCCTGTGTTTCATGATGATCAACATGGTACAGCTATTATAGTACTTGCTTCTTTGTTCAATGCATTAAGAATAACCAAAAAGAAAATGGAAGATATAGTAGTAGTAATAAACGGTTCGGGAGCAGCAGGTATAGCTATAGCAAAAATTATTCTTAATGTTGGAGTTAAAGATATGCTTATTTGCGACAGAAGTGGGATTATATATAAAGGAAGAAATACCGGAATGAATTGGGCAAAAGAGGAGATGGCGGGAATAACAAATAGGAATAAAAAATCCGGTAATCTTGGTGACGCACTAGAAGGTGCAGATGTATTCATTGGCGTTTCTTCAGCTAATATAGTTGATGAAAAAATGGTAAAAAGTATGAACAAGGATGCTATTATATTTGCAATGGCCAATCCAATACCGGAAATTGATCCGGATATTGCTAAAAAGGCAGGTGCACGCATAGTCGGAACGGGAAGATCCGATTATCCAAATCAAATTAACAACGTATTAGCATTTCCAGGAATTTTTAGAGGCGCATTAGATGTTAAAGCTACATGTATCAATGAAGAGATGAAGATAGCTGCTGCTAAGGCATTATCAGAGCTAATAGTAGATGAAGAGCTTAAAGATGATTATATCATACCATATCCCTTTGATAAAAAAGTTGTCCCTGCAGTTGCAAAAGCAGTAGCAGAAGCTGCATTAAAAAGTGGGGTTATTAGAAAATAATTGCTAAGCAGTAAGCCAAAGAGAGAAATGAATTTTAATATTTATCTAGGAGGTGTAATCTATGACAGTTAAAGTGGCTTCTATCCAACATTGTATAAATGATAATCACACAAAAGAAGAGAGATTGGATCAAGTTTCAAAACTTATAGATGAAGTATCTGAATTTGATTTGATATTATTACCTGAAATGTGGAATGTGGGTTTTTTATCATTTGGAAAATATGAATCGTATGCAGAAACATTAGACGGGCCGACTATTTCAATGATATCTGAAAAGGCAAAAAAGCATAATGCTTATATTATGGGAGGTACTATAGTTGAAAAAGACGGAGCAAAAAAATACAATACAGCAGTGCTTGTAGGGCCTGACGGTAAAATAGCTGCAACTTATAGAAAAATTCACTTGGTAACAAGAAAAGGTGCAGCAGAAGTAGACTTTTTAGAGCCGGGAACAGACCATGTAACAGTAGAAACCGAATTAGGTGTAATAGGATTCGGTATTTGCTATGACTTGCGTTTTCCTGAGCTATATAGAAGGATGGCAATATACGATAACGCAGAAATATTTTTACAACCGGCTGCATGGCCGTTGCAAAGAGTAGAAAACTGGATAGACTTGATGCACGCTCGAGCAAACGAGAATCAAGCTTATTTAATATCATGTAATGCATGTGGAACAAATGAAGGAGTCCAAAATTTCGGACATAGTGCAATAGTAGATCCCCATGGTATATCTATTGCATCCGGCGGTCTAACTCAATGTATTGTTAAAGGTGAAATTGATTTGGAAGAATTGCGTAAATTCCGTCAAAACACACCGCACCTTAAAACTCGAGTATTAACTTTTTAACAAAGTGGAGGTGTAATTATGGGAAAGAAACTTGAATTTAACTTAGATGGACAAAAAATTGCGGTTTGCATAGACAAACAATTATTAGCCGGACGTACTTCTCGCGATATAGAAGAAGTAAAAAAACATCTTGAAGAACTTCGAAAAACCGGTGTTCAACTATCTGATGAGGCACCCATATTTCATGCCAAAATATCAGATAGGATAACAACTGAAACGGTATTGGAATATGTTCCGGGAAGAAAGAGTTCCGGAGAAGTAGAATTTGTCTTACTAACAGATGAAAAAGAACAAATCTATGTAGGAGTATGTAGCGATCATACGGATAGAGATTTACAGACATATAATACAAATTTGGCAAAACAGGTTTTTGATACACCTATATCACCTGAATTATGGAGATATGAAGATGTAATTGAACATTGGGATGAGTTAGTAATGCGTGCCTGGGTTATAGAAGACGGGAAACCGGTACTTTATCAAGAAGGTAAGTTGGAAGAAATGTTACGCCCAGAAGAAATACTTGAAAAAGCAAGAGAAAAGGCAGTAGGTGGGGATATAAAAAATGCGCTGATAACAGGAGGAACATTTCCCACACTATCCGGTGATTTAAATTATAGCAATGAATTTGTTTTTGAGTTATATGACCCTATAAAAGAAAAAAGAATAAAACATCAATATAAAATAGAACCCATTAAGTGGATAAAAAAATAGTAAACAGGAGGTTATAGTTATGGCAAAACCCGAACTGGAATTCTTTGATACAAGGACTATACCATGGCAAGAGATAAAAGGAGCAACAGGGCAATATGAAAAAATTTTAAGCCGTGATCCTGAGACTGGTGACTATACAAGAATGATTTATAGTCAGCCTGATTTAACCGGGGCTTTGTTAAACTACGATAAACCCGCCGGTAAAGCTTTGATACATGATATATGGGAAGAAGTATTCACCTACAAAGGCGGTATAATTGATACTACACTTAATCAAACATTCGGTACACATTTTTACGCATGCAGACCACCAGGAATGTGGCATGGCCCTCTATTCCATCCTAATGGTTGCATTAGTGTAGAAAATAGATACAGAGATGGTATTAGAAAAAAACCTGAACTTGAATTTTTCGATACCAGCATTTTACCTTGGCAAGCTATAGAAGGTGCACCCGGTCAATATGAAAAGATATTAAGTAAAGACCCTGAAACCGGTGACTATACAAGATTAATATATAGCCAGCCCGATATGACAGATGCTCTTTTGGACTACAACAACCCCAAAGGGAAAGTATTGGTTCATGATATATGGGAAGAAGTGTTCATCATCTGGGGTGGAATTATAGATGTTAGTTTAGGTATGACTTTTGGCGAAGGATTCTATGCTTGTCGTCCTCCAGGAATGAAGCATGGACCTTTATACCATCCTAATGGCTGTATCAGCTTGGAATTTAGGTACCGTGATCCAAAATCACGCTAAAATTGTAATATAAAATAAGTCAGGGAATAAATTTATAATTGTTTCCTGACTTATTACAAGCTATGTTAAGAAATATATTGATTGATTAAAAAGGAGCGGGACTTAATGAGTAATAAATTAGCATTTCATGATCTTTACTCAGATGTTATAGGACAGGGTCTTTGTACAGCTTGCGGCATATGTGCTGGTGTTTGCCCTACAAAGGTAATTGATATGGATTATTCAAATCAAGAGGCGGAGCCGATTTTAACCGGTAAATGCAAAGAATGTGGTATATGCTATAAAGTTTGTCCAGGTAAGGACATACCACTAAAGGATTTGGATTTGAAATTTTTGGGACAAGAACGGGATTTTATATCTGATGAGATAGGTATATATAAAGGTTGTTATAAAGGTTGGGCTAAAGATAAACATATTCAAAATGTATCTTCAAGTGGTGGAATGGTATCTGCACTCCTTATATATGCTATGGAAAATGATATTATTGATGGAGCGCTGCTAGTTGGATGGGATAAAGAAAAACCCTACAGAGCGAAACCTATTATAGCTAAAACACCTGAAGATGTTCTTAATGCCTGTCGGTGGACTGCTGAAGCCATACCGGTAAATGAGTTGTTACATGATGCTGTAATGAAGGAAAAGCTTCAAAGAATTGCAGTTGTTGGTATGCCTTGCCATATACATGGAATCAGAAAATTACAAGCATCCGGAGTTCCATCAAAAATAGCAAAATCAATTAAATTTACTATAGGGCTTTTTTGTGCAGCGACCTATTATTTCGAGGGTATAAAACACTTGATCGGTGAGTTTTCTGATGTAAGATCTCTTGATGATATTGAGACTTTAGATTATAGAGGCGGTTCTGCACCCGGAGCATTGATGGTAACTACAAAAGATAAAAGAATACACAGCGTGGCAAGCAAGCATGATTACACTTGGCACTTCTTAGGACCGGCTACTTATAAGCGTGATAGGTGCCTTATGTGCGTTGATTTTTCCGCGGAGTTGGCGGATATATCATGCGGCGATATATTTCAGCCAGTTATACCTGGCCGTAAACATGTTGTAGCAACCATTACTAGAACAGAAATAGGCGAAGAATTAGTTAAAGGTGCCGCCGGAAAAGGTTATATTGAGTATTCAGATCACGATCCATCTATGATTTCGTGCAGTGGTATGGGTTGGGAATCAAAAAAGCATGCTGGTATGTATCGGCTTATGGAACGAAAACGCCATAATTGGCCTGCTCCCGATTATCAGTATCCTTTAGGGCAAAATGTTAAAAAAAGAAAACTAACTTTTCCGAAGTGATAAGATTTAAAATGGTATAAAACTATGGGCTGAAAAGGAATTACCGTGAGAGTTAAAAAAGGAGAGGATTAAAGCTCATGTCATTTTTTTTAAGAATTAATATGACAGAAAAGAAGACTAGTTATGTCTGTGCACCAAAAGAATATATTGCACTTGGTGGCAGAGGTATTACTAGTAAACTCATTCATGAAGAGGTACCACCAGATTGTGAACCACTAGGATTATATAATAAAATTATAATTGCTCCGGGTTTATTTTCAGGAAGTAAAGTTCCATGTTCATGTAGGCTTTCTATAGGTGCAAAAAGCCCATTAACAGGTGGTATAAAAGAGAGTAATGCTGGTGGAACAGCAGCACAAAGGTTAGGAAGATTGGGGATTAAAGCCATCATAATTGAGGGAAAAACTAAAAATAAAGAGATGTATGTTCTAAGGGTAGGTTCAAGCAAAGCAGAATTAATAAGAGAACCGGATATCTTGGGTAAAGATAATTATGAGGCATGTGAAATCATATTAAAGAAGTATGGGAAAGATGTTAGTGTTATTATTGCTGGCCCTGCTGCAGAAATGGGTTATCCTAACTCCACGATTGCCTTAACGGATGCGGAAGGTATACCAGCAAGACAATGCGCGAGAGGCGGATTAGGAAATGTAATGGTGTCAAGAGGATTAAAGGCAATTATTATTGAAGGAGATGGAAAATCAATAGAACCAATAGACAAAAATAGTTTTAAAATGATTAATTTTGATTGGACTAAAGAGTTAATTAAAACGAAAAAAGCCCTTACGGATTATGGAACTGCTGTTCTTGTCAATTTAATTAATAATCTAGGGGGGTTGGCCACTCGTAATTATACAAGCGGTTCATTTGAAAATGCCGATAAAATTTGTGGGGAGAGTTTAGCAACTTTGATTAAAAAACGGGGCGGCCATCCAACTCACGGTTGTCATAAAGGTTGCCCAATTCGTTGTTCAAATATTTATGTGGATGAAACAGGTAAGAATATTACATCAAGTTTGGAATTTGAAACTATTGCTTTAATGGGATCTAATCTCGGTATCTCTGATTTAGACGTAATTGCTCAAATTGATAGATTTTGTGATGACTTTGGAATGGACACTATTGAATTAGGTGGGACGCTTGGTGTGGCGATGGAAGCAGGAATTATTAATTTTGGAAATGCTTCAAATGTTTTTAATTTACTTGCCCAGATTCGGCATGGAACTATACTTGGGCGCTTGTTAGGACAAGGCACAGAAATAAGTGGTAAAACATTTGGGGTTGAAAGGATACCTACGGTTAAAGGACAATGCATTGCAGCTTATGATCCTAGAGCCTTAAAAGGTACTGGTGTAACTTATGCGACTTCACCAATGGGGGGTGACCATACAGCAGGAAATTGTTTGCCAGGTAGAGTTGGATATCGTGAGGAAACACAAGATAAATTAGGTAATATTGGAGATATGTATCAGGTTGAAATTTCTGAAGACCTACAGGTTATGACAACAGTTTTTGATGTAATGGGCCTATGTATTCTCATAGGACCTTCTGATGAAACAATGCATAAGATTGGGAAGCTAATATCTGCTTTTATCGGAGTTAACCATACAAAAGAGGACGTGATTAACCTAGGAAAGGAAATTTTAAATCTAGAATTTGATTTTAACCAGAAAGCAGGAATAATAAATAATAATCTTCCAGAGTTTTTTTACACAGAACCACTTCCACCTACTGGTTCAAGTTTTAGTATTGATACAAAAAATTTAAAATTATTTAGGAGTTGATTAAATGGAGAGTATTTCCTTGATAACGAGCCCTTGTCAGATTTATATGGGGTGCAATGTTATAAATAGGCTCTGTGAAGACATAAAGTTTTTAAAGGGAAAAAGAGTGCTTGTTATAAGTGATTCAGGTATACGTAAGGCTGGATTAGTAGAAATAATCACAGATATTATTTCTAAGAAGTTTGAATTTGAAATTTTTTATGATATTGAACCTGAGCCTTCTGTAAGTACTGTTGATAAATGTGTAAAATACGCTAGAAAATCCAATTCTGATATTATCATAGGTGTAGGTGGTGGTAGTGTTATAGATGTTGCTAAAGCCACAGCTGTATGTTTGGGTAATAAAAATGATATCAAGAATTACTACGGTATTAACAAAGTGCCCGAACCTTCAATTCCAAAAATATTAATACCCACAACAGCAGGGACAGGGAGTGAAGTGGGTATGTATGTTGTACTTACTGATGAAAATAATTTTAAACAAACTATTGCAAGCAAATATCTTCTTGCTGATGTTACATTAATAGATCCTTTGATGACGATTTCAATGCCACCTAACGTAACAGCAGAGACTGGTGCCGATGCTTTAAGCCACGCAATTGAAGGATATGTATCAGTAAAAGCAAATACGTATTCAAATATGGTGGGATTAGAAGCAATAAAGCTAATAGGAAAATTTCTTTTAAGAGCATATGCTAATGGTAATGATATAGATGCACGTATTGGTATGTCTGAAGCTTCTATGCTAGCTAATATGTCTTATGGTGCTTCTAGTTTGGGTGCGATACATGCATTAGCCTATTCCTTTACAAGGTATTTTGGCTTTTCTCATGGCCGATCTAATGCTATTATTATGCCTGCCGTAATGAGATATAACTACATAGCTAATCAGGAAAAGTTTAGCAACATTGCTTTAGCATTGGGAGGAAACATTAAAAACCTACCTGTATCTGATGCAGCTGCAAAAGTAGGTGATATTGTGGAAGACATGATAAATAGCATGGGAATTGGGACTAAAATAAGTAGCTATAATATAGCTAAAAGTGAATTGCCTAAAATGGCAGAATATACCTTAGAAAACTATGAACGTTTGCTTCGTTACAACCCAAGAATGATGAATTTAGATCAGGCATACGATGTTTTTTTAAGCACGTATTGATGAAATAAGGCTATCAAATTTATACATTGAAGGGGGTGTATGTCGAAAATATAATTAAAATCACAAAAACTATTTTTAAAAATTTGAAATGGGGGTTAAAAATGTTTAAAAAGAAAAAAGTTGTGAGAAGTATTTGTATAGTTCTAATAATTATGATTCATCTTATTGTTATGTTATCTGGTTGTACTTCTCCAAAACAAAAACAAAGTGATGTGTCGAATCTTGAAAAGGAAGAAAAACAAATTGTTATGCGATTATCGCATGCATTTCCTAACGAAACGAATCATGGAAGAAATGCTTTATATTTTAAAAAAATTGTTGAAGAATATACTAATGATAGAATTAAAGTTGAATTATATCCTAATGCGCAAGTTGGTTCACTTGATCAGGAGTTAAGACTTGTTATCGCAGGTGATATAGAAGCATCTTATAATCTAGGTGGTGTTGTTGAAACAATTGATCCAGCAGAAGCTATTTACCAGATACCTTTCTTGGTTAAGTCTGCCCCAGGTGATGGTGCTATGGAACTAGCTATGAGTGAAAATGATAAAATAGAGGGTGTTTTAAGGGAAAGACAGGCTAAATTAGGGTATTATAGGTTAGGTAATATGGCATCTTGTTTTGGTTTTTTTATATTAGCAAATAATGTGAGACCAATGGAAAATCTCACAGATGCAAATGGATTAAAAATAAGAACATCTGGTGGAATGATGGGCAATATGTTTTTAGAATCATTAGGATGTTCACCAATCACAATTGCAAGCCCGGAAGTATCAGTTGCTTTAACCCAAGGTGTTATTGAAGGAAATACTACTCATATTGCTCATTTCCATGATATGAGATGGCATACAAAATATTTAACATTGCCATATTGGACTGGCTATTCACATCCAATTATGGTTAATTTGGAATGGTGGAACAAACTGCCAGAGGATTTAAAAGATATTATGATTAATGAAGTTATGCCAGAAGTGAAAAGATATGCTTGGGAAGAAGGAGCTATTTATGATTTAAAGTCTTTAAAAGAATGCCAAGAGGAACCATTTAATGTAAAGGTAATTACATTAGATTTGGATGCCCCCGATGTCAAGGAATGGATGAATGATTTACAACAACAGGGCATTAAAAAATTCAAAGAAGCAGTTGGCGAAGATGCTGATATTATGGTAAAAGAAACATTACGTTTATCTAATGAGTTTTATTCTCTAGGCAATTAAATAGGATGAAAGCGAGGGAGTTTTTATGAACAACACCCTCGCTATTTTCGGAGGAGGTGCTGAAATGAAAAAAGTAATAGTCATTCTAACTCGCATAATTACTGGCTTTTCTGTAATAGCTTTGACAATAGCTACTGCAATTACTGTAGAAGAGACTTTATCTAGAGTCATTTTTAAGATATCTCATGACTGGGCAGAGGAAACTACACGTTATCTTTTGATTGGTGCGGCACTTTGTATTAGCGCCCCGATGATGATGGACGGAGGGCATATAAAATTAGATATACTTTCAGCTAAGTTAAAAAAGAAAACACATTTATGGCTGCACAAGTTATTTATTTCTACATTATCAATGATTGTAAGTTTCTTCCTAGTTATATGGAGCATTAAGGTTTTCATAAAATTCAAATTTGCTATGACTCCCTCCCTTAATTTTACAACCAAGTTTCCTAATGGAATACTGATAATGGGTGTAGCATGTATTTTCATTTTTTCTTCTATTCACTTTATTCAGTTAATTGTTGGTAGGATAAAGGGGGAGATATGAATATGTTGGTTGTAGGATGCTTAATCATGTTTTCGTTATTTATGATTGGCGTACCAATTTGGTTGGCTTTAATGACTGGAGGGACCTTTTTACTTCTATTTTTTACTCATTCTTCTGTTTTGACAGTTGCAATGCAATTTTTTAGCAGTGTAGATAGTTTCACTCTGATGGCAATCCCCTTTTTTCTACTTGGAGGTGCTATCATGGCTCACTGCGGCCCTGCTAAATATATTTATGACGCTATAAATGCTTGGTTTGGGCGAATTAAAGGGGGATTAGCATTTTCTGCTGTTGTTATGTGTATGGTGTATGCAGCTATTACTGGTTCAAACTCTGCTACTTTGGCAGGTGTGGCTGACATATGTACGCCTCCAATGGAAAAAGCAGGATATTCACGCAAGTTTATAGCAGGCATGCTGGCTTGCAGTTCAACTTTAGGTCAGCTAATTCCCCCTAGTTGCTATATGATTGTATATGGCTCAATAGTTCAAGAAAACGTAGGTACCCTTTTTATCTCAGGAATAATACCAGGTATCATTTGTGGGTTGGCAATTGGGATTTGGGCTATTATTAAAAATCCTTTAAAAATTGATGAAAATAATGAAATATTTAGTTGGAAAAATAGATTTACGACTTTATGGAAAGGGTTTCCTGCTTTAATTATGCCCATCATCGTTCTTGGAGGTATATATACTGGCTTCTTTACGCCAACAGAGGCTGGGGCAATGGCTGTAGTTTATGGTATCTTTATTAGTGTTTTTGTATATAGAACGATGGACTGGAAAGTAACTAAAAAGACTTTTATAGGGGCTACTAGATCTCACGGAATGGTTTTTATTGTTATTTCAGGTGCTATGATATTTGCCCAGTCTTTGACTTATGCTAGAATTCCTCAACGAATAAGTGAGATTGTAATAGAACAAGGATTTGGCCGTATTGAATTTCTTCTAGCTTCATCGGCATTATTTTTAATACTTGGGTGTTTCTTGGATCCAATGCCTATATTATTTTTGGTGGTACCAGTTTTATTACCTGCTTTAAAAAATTTAGATATAAACTTAATGCATTTCAATGTGATTAGCATTATATGTATGCAAATATCCACCGTGACACCTCCATATGGAATGTCACTATATGTTTCATCTGGTTTGTTAAAGGTCCCTGTTGAAGATGTTATAAAAACATCTATGCCATTTTTAGCAGTTATGGTTTTGGTTTTATTGCTAATTATTTTTGTTCCAGAACTAAGTTTGTTTTTACCTAATATGATGCATTAGAAATATGTAACTACCTATATATTATACTAAGTTAGTATAACGATATATCATTAGGCATCAATAATTCAAATATAACACTTAATTTAAAACTAGAGTTGACTTAAGAGTATTTATTTCCCCGGATAACTTAAAAAATCTTACTATTCCATATCATCCGGGAGCAATCAAATACTTTGAAGAAAAAGGATACACTTATAAATAAAAATATAATAAGCTCATTCTAATAAGCATTTCTTATACAAAAGGGTTGACACTATAAAAAGTGCTCCCTTTTGTATATAGGATGCTGATATTTGTTATCATTAATCAAAAAAGGGGTTGAAAATATTGGCTTATAGAGTTGTTGGACGATCGGTTGCCCGAAATGATGTTATAGATAAAGTGACAGGAAGGGCGAAATACGCACCTGACGTTGTCATTCCCCATATGTTGCATGGAAAAATACTTTTTAGCCCTTATGCTTCGGCACGCATTATTAATATTGATACTTCATTAGCTAAATCATTATTAGGCGTTAGGGCTGTTATAACCGGAAAAGATGTACCTTATACTTATGGTTCTGTTATTAAAGACAGACCTATTTTTGCACAGGATGTAGTAAGGTATCAAGGCGAACCTATAGTTGGTATTGTGGCTGATTCTGAAGTTATAGCAGAAGAAGCTCTAAATTTAATAAAAATTGAATACGAAGAAAAAGAACCTATATTAGATCCTTTTGAAGCTATGAAGGCTGATAGTTCTTTGTTACACGCTGATTTAGGTTCGTATCAGCATAATAAAATCACTTATCCCGAAGCAGAGACAAATATTTGTTCCCATTACAAATTGAGAAAAGGTAATGTTGATGATGCATTTGAAAAATCAGATTATATATTTGAAGGTGAATTTTCATCACAAATGATTCAGCACGCATTTATAGAGCCTATCGTTGCTGTGGCAGATGCAGATAATGTAACTAAGCGAATAACAATTTGGTCCACCGCTTGTAATCCTTTTGTTATTCGTAAAGAATTATCGTCTGCTTTTAATATTCCCATGGGAAAAATTAGAATGATAGTTAATAATGTCGGTGGAAGTTTTGGTGGGAAAGCTTATAGTAAAATAGAACCTCATGTGGCGGCTTTATCATTGGCTTGCAGTGCTCCTGTGAGGTTAGCTTTAACGAGAGAAGAAGTGTTTAATTTGATAGTTAGAGGTCCCGGCCATTTCAAAATAAAGACGGGTTTGATGAAAGACGGAACTATTGTTGCACGGAAAATAGAAACAGTTTGGGACACAGGAGCTTATGCCGAATGTGGACCTGTGATTGCGAGAAATTCCGGTCATACTGCGGCCGGTCCATATAGAATACCAAATGTAAAAATAGATGCATATTGTGTATATACGAACAAGAATATAGCCGGTGCATTCCGTGGATATGGAGTGCAGGAAGCTACTTGGGCAGTTGAATCACATATGGATGATATAGCAAGAGAAATGGATATAGATCCCTATGATTTGCGCAAAAAGAATATTTTACATTATGGTGATGAAGGGGCTACAGGCCAAATAGTAGAAGGTACCGGTTTGGAGCAATGTTTAGATGCGGCATGGGAGGCAGTAAACAGAAAAGAAATTAAAAGAAAATCCGGATCAAAGCTTATGGGTCGTGGCATGGCATGTGTTCACAAAGCGACTTTAGCACCTTCTGTATCTTCGGCTATAATAAAACTGAGCGAAGATGGCACTGCTACTTTACTGACTTCTACTACAGAGCAGGGTCAGGGTGCTACAACAGTAATGGCACAAATAATAGCAGAAGAATTAGGATTGCCCTATGAAGAAATATATGTAAGTGGTACTGATACTGATTACACGCCCTACGATACTACAACAACGGCAAGTAGATCCACATTTTCAATGGGAAATGCCGTATTATTAGCTGCAAGAGATATTAAGGAACAGTTAATGATTATAGCTGCAGAATATATAGGTGTGGATAAGGATGAGCTTACTTTTGAATTTGGAAAGATAAAGGTTAGTAGTCAGCCTGAAAAAAGTTATACTATAAAAGAGATTGTATCGAAGTATTATGGGCTTAACGGTACATTAATAGGAAGGGGTTTATACCGACCGGATAGTGTTCCTGAAGATTCAGAAACAGGTCAGTCAACGAAAATCACTCCTTTTTGGATGTATGGAACCCAAGCTGCCGAAGTAGAGATTGACATTGAAACTGGAGAGATTAATGTCTTAAAGTTAGTTGCAGCACATGATATGGGAAGTGCCATTAATCCTATGAACTGTCGTCAACAATTGGAAGGAGCAGCGCTTCAAGGCATCGGCAATACATTATATGAAGAGATCAAATTAAATGATAAGGGAATTACGGTTAATCCGAATTTCCATGATTATAAAATACCTACAGCAATGGATTCTGTCGAGATTGAAAGCATATTAATCGAATCTCAACAAAAAGATGGGCCTTATGGAGCAAAAGGCGTTGGAGAACCGGCATTGGCTCCGACAGGACCGGCTATTCGAAACGCTATTTTAGATGCACTAAATATAGGGCTTAACCATCTTCCGTTAACACAAGAAAAGATTTTAGCTGCGATAGAAGAAAATAAGGAAAAATTAGAGGGGTGTTAACATGAAAAAAAGTATTTCGCTAACAATTAATGGAACGAAAGTTGACGCCGAAGTTGACCAAAATATCACGCTTTTATCCTTTATCAGAGATGAAATGGGTCTTATGGGTACAAAAGAAGGCTGTGGAACCGGCGATTGCGGTGCTTGTACTGTTATTATAGACGGATTAGCGGTTAAATCTTGTATCTATTTAGCTGTAGAAGCGGATGGAAAAGAGATAACAACTATAGAGGGATTATCAATTGATGGAGAGCTTCATCCTATTCAACAAGCCTTTGTCGAAGAAGGTGCTGTACAGTGCGGATTTTGCATACCCGGAACAATACTTTCAGCTAAAGCTTTGTTAGATGAAAATGAAGATCCTACTGAAGAAGAGATAAAGAAGGGAATAGCGGGAAATCTATGCAGATGTACTGGTTATGTACGGATAATTAAAGCTATAAAGAAATCGGCAAAAGTACTGCAAAAGGCTAAATAATGTCTTTGAAAGGAGATAAAGTTATGTTGAAAACATTTGAATACCTTCAGCCGAAAACTTTAGAGGAAGCATTGTCCATGATGAAATCTTGTAAGGGATCATTTAGATTAATTGCAGGAGGCACAGATGTTATTGTGCAAATAAGATCAGGGAAGACACCTCCGGATTATCTTATTTCTCTTAAAGCTTTAAATAAAGAATTGGGCATTCTCGAGGAGAAGGAAGAAGGTTTGGATATTGGAGCCTTAGTGACACATAGAATATTGGAAAAATCACCTACGATACAAAAAGAATATGCTGCTTTATATGATGGTGTTTCACAGGTAGGCTCTGTTCAAGTTAGAAATGTGGGTACCATAGGAGGTAATGTTTGTAGCTCTTTACCTTCTGCGGATTCGGCAGCACCATTGTTGATTTTGGGTGCTAAGTTGAATATAGTAGGAGATCGTGAGGAAAGTATATGTATAGAAGAATTTTTTACCGGACCCGGGGAAAATATTTTAAAAAATAATCAGATATTAAAAAGTATATTTATACCGAAGCTACCTAAAAACTCCAATAGTGCTTATGAGAAATTAGGAAGACGTAAAGCCATGGAGATTCCTGTTGTTGGAGCTGCTTCATATATTCAAGTGGATAAAAAAACCGGTATTTGCTTAGATGCTAGAATTGCACTTGCCAGTTCAGCTCCAACACCTATAAGATGCTATAAGGCAGAACAGACACTAGTTGGGCAGTCGGCTGAAAAAGAGATTTTTGTAAAAGCCGGCAAGTTAGCGGCACAAGAAGCTAATCCAAGAACAAGCTTCAGAGCAACAGAAGAATACCGTCGTTCCGTGATTCCGGTATTGGTGGAAAGATCATTGAGCAGGTCACTAAACCGAATCAAAAAGTAAGTGGGGTTTTATTTAGAAAATAAGAGAAAACGAAATTTAAAAATTGTTTTCTCTTATTCTTGATGTAAATATTAATAGAGTATACAATCAAGTTCGATATAATCTGAAATCAAAAGTATTTCATGAACAGGTTATAATCAGTTTATTTGAATTTAATTGTTTGGTGATTAAATTGCATTTATACAAGGCTTTAGAATTGAATATCGGTAAAATGAATACATTGTCTTTTGTAGGTGGGGGTGGAAAAACTACTACTATATTCAAACTAGCACAGGAATTAAAATCCTTAAATAAAAAAGTATTAATTTCAACAACCACCGCAATGTATATCCCTGATAGTGAACAATATGATTATTTATTCTTTAAAAACATTGAAAAAAAATTCCTTCCTAAAGGTGGTACGATATCTGTACTTGGAGAAGGCATAGAAAATGGGAAACTAAGGGGTTTAAATATTCTTAAATTAGAAAAGACAATAAATAATAGAATATATGATCATGTTCTGATTGAGGCAGATGGAGCTAAGGAAATGTCAATAAAAGCGCCTGCTGACTATGAACCAGTCGTTACAAGAAAAACAACTATAACTATAGGTATGATAGGCCTTGATTGTTTGGGGAAACGTATCAAAGAATTTGTGCATAGACCTGAACTATTTATCAAAATAACAGGCAAAGGTTATTGCGACATAATTGACGAACAATCTATAGTTAAATTAGTATTACACGGAAATGGCACGTTTAAAAATTCAAAGGGCGAAAAAATTTTAATATTGAATAAATGTGATAACAGTAGAATACTATCAAAAGCAACAACAATAAAGACTATATTACAAGAACGGGGTTTTAAAAATAATATAGTTATTGCAGATATTAAAAGTAGAAATTTTGCTAAGGGGATTTGAAATGATAATCGGTATTATACTTGCTTCCGGATATTCGCGAAGAATGAAGCAAAACAAATTACTGTTGGAGGTAAATGGGAAGGTCATGATAGAGAGAATCATCCAAGTAAGCAAGAGTGCTAATTTAGATGACGTTATACTTGTTTATAGGAATGATAAGGTGAAAAAAATTGGAAAAAAATTCGGCATTAAAACAATATACAATTCTAATGCCCACTTAGGACAAAGCACTTCATTGAAATTAGGAGTAAGTGAAGCTAAAGATGCTGAAGCATATATGTTTATAATGGGGGATCAGCCTTTTATTAACAAAGAATTAATAAATAATCTGATTAATGTATATAGAAAAAATCAATTTAGTATTGTAGTACCTAATTACAATGGTAGAAATGGTACACCTACAATTTTCCCCTCTAGATTCAGAAAAGAGCTTTTAAAAATAGAGGGTGATAAGGGCGGTAGGGAAATAATAAAGAATATTGCCTCTGCAGTAGTAAGAGTTAGTATTGACAATGAATTATTAGGATTAGATATAAATACCCCTAATGATTTAAATAGCATAAAATATCTGTAAAGAACTTGTTTATGTGGGGGGAATGGTAAAGCAAAGCAGCTATTCAGGAGGTAAGTAATGTGGATTTAGTAATTGTGAGAGGCGGTGGAGATATAGCTTCCGGAGTTGTGTACAGGTTATATAAATCCGGTTATAAGATAATTGTCTTAGAAATTGCAAAGCCAACGTCTATCAGAAGAAAGGTTTCTTTTAGCGAAGCGATTTATAATAAAAGGGTAAATATAGAAGGCATCAATGGGGTATTGGCTACAGAAATTCATGAAATAAGTAAGATTATTGAGGAAGGAAGTATTCCCATATATATAGATGAAAAAGGAGTTGCCATAGAAGGGTTTAAACCTCTAGCTGTTGTGGATTCTATTTTAGCAAAAGTGAATTTAGGCACGCATAGAGAGATGGCGCCTATAACTATAGGAATAGGGCCTGGTTTTGAAGCAGGTTGTGATGTAGACTTGGTTATAGAGAGTAAAAGAGGGCATCATTTAGGCAAGGTTATTTATGAAGGTAAAGCTGAAGAAGATACAGGAATACCTAGTGAAACAAATGGTTACAGGAATGAAAGGGTACTTAGGTCACCTGCTGACGGAGTTGTAAAAGTTTTTTTTGAAATTGGTGATTATATAAAAGAAGGAGAAAAGGTATGTGAGGTAGGCAATATAGAAGTTACTGCACAGATTACAGGGATTTTAAGAGGTATGATAAAAGAAGGGCTTACTGTATATAAAGGGTTAAAAATTGGCGATATTGATCCCAGAGGAATAAAAGAATATGCATTTACTATTTCTGACAAAGCTAGGGCAATAGGAGGCGGTGTTTTGGAGGGAATTAGATACTTAAGTTCAAGACTTTAGAGGATTAGATTTTTTAGATTAAATTGTTATCAAAATACTATAAATAAATGGGAGGAAACAAATGGTAGAGGATATAAAAGTTTTGGAAGAACTAAATAACCGCCTGAAAAAAAATGAAGCAGTGGCCATGGTAACAATAACTGATGTTAAAGGTTCCACACCTAGAGGAATAGGCAGTGTTATGTTAGTAGATAGCTCAGGAAATCTGCTGATTGGAACAGTTGGCGGCGGGATTTTAGAATCAGAATTAAAAAAGGAAGCAGTAAACTGTATAAAAAGACGAAAGTCATTATCTGTGAACTATAAATTAGATGATTCCGCTGTAGTTTTTAATGCATTACCAATGACATGTGGTGGTGACATTAGTTTGTTTATTAAGGTATTTTATCCAAGGGAAAAGCTTATCATAGCAGGGGCAGGACATATTGCGGAAAAACTATCAAAAATGGCCTTTTTATTAGGTTACGCCGTAACGGTTTTAGATAATAGAAAAGAAAGATTGAATAAAGAAATATTCCCGGATATAGAAGAATTAATACATGGCAATATAGCTAAAAATATAAAAGAATTAGATGTTGATGATAATACATTGATCATAATAGTTACTCATGGACATGCATTTGATCAGGATGTTTTAGAAGTAGTATTAGGGGGTAAAGCTAAATATATAGGTATGATAGGCAGTATCAATAAAATAAAGACTTGTTTTAAAAACCTTTTGGAAAAGGGTTTTTCAAAAGAAGAATTATCTAAGGTTTATACACCTATAGGTGTAGACCTAGGAGGAGAGAGCCCGGAAGAGATTGCTTTATCAATCATGGCTCAAATTCAGGCATTAAAGTATGATAAAGAAGTAAGTCATCTATCGAACATGGCTACAAAATTAGATTAGATTTTAGCACTTGTATCTATATTAGCTTAATATTTTTAGTTAATTTATATTTTGAGGTGATGACATGGAATTAGAAAGTAAATTTAGACTGACTAAAGAAGGAGAAAAGATATTTGGTAACGGTCCTTGCTTACTCTTAGAAACTGTAAGAAAGCTAGGGAGTTTAAGTAAAGCCGCAAAGGAATTGAATATGTCTTATAGTAAAGCCTGGTCTATGATAAATAGATCTGAAAAAGCACTTGGATGTTTACTAATAGACACACAGATAGGAGGAACCGGTGGCGGTGGCTCCAACTTAACCCCGGTAGCAGAATATTTAATAAAAGCTTATAGAGATTTCTATAAAGAGGCTATATATATATTGGATGTGCTGTATAGAAAATACTTTGAAGGATTTTGATTTTTTTTGAGAGCGTTATCCTAATGAAAAAACAACGTTGAAGGGGGTTCTCATTTGAAGAATTGCGTTTTATATATTCTAATAATTCTGCTATTAGTTATTTTTTTAATATCTTTTGGTATTGGAAGATATCCAATTTCTATTGCTTTATTAGTGAAGGTTCTATTCTCAAAAATTTTACCAATACAAGTAACTTGGCCAGAAGTAGTGAACACTGTTATATTTCAAATTAGGCTTCCTCGAATAATAGCTGCTATACTTATTGGAGCATCTCTTTCAACTGCCGGAGTGGTTTATCAGGGAATGTTTAAAAACACTTTAGTTTCTCCGGATATATTAGGGGTTTCGGCAGGTTCTGCTTTTGGTGCATCACTGGCTATATTTTTATCATTTAATATGGTTAAGATACAGATTTTTGCTTTTATATTTGGATTAGTTGGCGTGGCTTTAACATATTTTGTTAGCTTGAAAGTAAAGGAAAATATTACAATAGGTTTAGTAATCATAGGTGTTTTAGTCGGATCGACATTTTCATCTCTTACATCTTTGATAAAATATCTAGCGGATACCAATGATAAACTACCAACAATAACATTTTGGCTCATGGGTAGCCTTTCAAGTATTACATTACAAGATATAAAATTCATACTTATGCCTATTGGATTAGGCATGATACCTTTGTACATATTAAGGTGGAGGCTGAATGTTCTTTCCTTAAATGAAGAAGAAGCGAAGACTATGGGACTGGATACTTTTGTTCTAGGTAATATAGTAATCATTTGCTCAACGTTAATGACCGCGGCTTCAGTGTCTATCAGCGGAGTAATTGGCTGGATAGGCCTTGTCATACCTCATCTAAGTAGGATGATTGTTGGTCCAAATTACAAAGTTTTACTACCAACAACTGCACTACTAGGGAGCGCATATTTATTGATAATAGATAGCTTTGTACGTAGTTTAGTAGAGGTTGAGATACCATTGGGCATACTGACATCTTTAATAGGGTCACCGTTTTTTATATTTTTATTACTTAAAAGCAGAAGGGGTTGAAATATATGTTAGAAGTTAAGGGCCTGGACTGTGGTTATAATGGAAAGGTAATTTTGGAAAACGTTTCTTTTACGGCAAAAGAAGGAGATATGGTCTGTTTATTAGGTTCAAATGGTGTAGGGAAGTCTACTTTGATAAAAACGATAGTTGGTTTGCTAATACCTTATAAAGGTGATATTTTTATAAACAATGAAGATACCAGAAATTTAATATGGAAAGACAGGGCAAAAATAATAAGCTATATACCTCAAGTTTTTAGTTCTATGTTTCAATATAAAGTATTAGATATAGTTTTAATGGGGAGGACTTCATACTTAGGTTTAGGGTCTTCTCCTTCCAAAGAAGATAGGGATATAGCCATGGAGGCTATTGAAAAGTTAAAAATAACACATCTGAAAGACAAAATATATTCCAGATTGTCTGGTGGTGAAAGACAATTAGTGAAAATTGCACAAATTTTGGTTCAACAAGCTAGAATAATAGTAATGGATGAGCCTACAAATAATTTGGATTTTGCCAACCAAACGATAATGTTAAATCATTTAAAAAAATGCATAGATATGAGTATGACCATTATAATGGCTACACATTTTCCTGATCAAGCTTTTTTATACGGCACAAAGGCTTTATTAATAAAGGATGGTAATGTGACTGAAATAGAAAACCCAAATGAAAACTTAACGGAAACGTATCTTAGAGATTTATATGACATAGATTTAAAAGTTATCAGTTTAGGTTTAAGTGATATTAGCAGAAAGGTTTGTTTACCAGTGTTTTAATATAGATACAATTATATAATATTACAAATACCGCGCAATTTGAGCAAAGAGTTTACTTAAATTATAAATAATCATCAAAAAAAGGAGAGATAGAATGATAAAGAAGGTTTTTTCAATACTAATTGTTCTCTTAATATTATTTTCTTTTGCAGTAGGGTGTGCACAGAAAGATACAGGAAAAAACGTTAACATGAGTAATCAAATAAGCTTAACCGATATGGCAGGTAGAACAGTAACTATACCTAATGAAGTGAAAAAAGTGTTTTCAGCAGGGCCCGAAGGTACTATCCTTTTATATACTATGGATCCCGATAAAATGATAGGCTGGAATTACGAATTGAGAGAAGGAGAAAAAAGATTCATATCTAAAAAATATCATAACTTACCAAATCTTGGTGGAGTTAATATGGAATCTATAAATGTAGAGGAAGTCTTGAGGCTAGCCCCAGACATTGTAATAATGATGACTAGTATTGATGATACTTCTATTTCTAAGGCTGAACAAATGGAAAAGAAATTAGGCAAATCAGTTTTTATGTTAGATGTAGATATAAATAAATTAGACAGCGCTTATCGCTTCCTCGGTAAAATACTAAATAATGAAAAGAAAGCCGAATATTTAGCAAACTACTGTAGAGAGACTATGAATTATACGAAAGTAAACGCAGCGGGCATAAAAGATGATAAAAAAGTAAAAGTATATTATGCGGAAGGGCCTATCGGTTTACAAACTGAACCATCTGGTGCATGGCATGCAGAGTTGATAGACATGGTAGGTGGAAATAATGTAGCAAAAGTTACTCTAAAAGGAGGAAAAGGAAAATCTGAAGTATCTATAGAACAGCTGCTGACTTGGAATCCCGATTTAATAATTTCCTGGGATGATGAAAGAGGAGGATTTTATTCACAAATTTTTAAAGAACAAGCCTGGAAGGATATAAAGGCAGTTAGAAATAGAGAAGTTTATGAAATACCCAATAAACCCTTTAATTGGTTTGATAGGCCACCTTCAGTAAATAGGATTTTGGGTTTGAAGTGGATGGGAAACTTGATATATCCTGAAATATTTAAATATAATATGGATGAAGAAATAAAAAAATTCTATAGTGATTTTTACCATTATGAATTATCCAATGATGAAGTGGAAGAACTTTTAAAAAACAGCACGAGACACTGAGAAATAATTGCTATTTATTTTATTGAAATGCGCGGAGGAAAAAGATGGAGAATTCATTGTATCTGAAAACACTTACAGGGAAAGTTTTTAAAATAATAACTGGACTTTTTATTATTTCTTTAGGTAATGTTCTAATGATTTATGCAAATTTGGGCTTGAATTCATGGGGAATACTTCATCAAGGCATCTCATTGCAAACACCTTTGACCTTTGGGCAAGCATCACAACTACTAGGCCTTTTTATTATTGTTATTTGTTCGACGCTTGGCAGTTTCCCCGGTATCGGGACCATTCTTAATATGTATTTTGTAGGAGCTTTTACTGACCTTTTAAAAGATTCACATCTATTCACAACACCAAGGACAATTTATATGCAATTTGTAATGCTGATTTTTGCTATTTTGATCATGGATATAGGTATGTATTTATATTTAAAAGAAAAAATAGGTGCTGGGCCTAAAGATGGGCTAATGCTGATATTGACAAAGAGATGCAATTTGGATATGGGTCTTATTAGAACTATTATGGAGGTAACTGCTGTTGTAATTGGATTTTTATTGGGAGGAAAATTTGGTATAGGTACTATAATAGCTGCTTTAGCTTTAGGGCCAATACTTAGGTATCTATTTAAAATATTTGGCTATGATCCTAAAAAGGTTAAACACGAAGATCTGCTAGAGACAATTAAACAAATTAAAAGTAATAAGATAGACATGGGGGTTTAAGAAACTAATACGCTATTAAAAGTATTTATTATGATTTATAATATGTAGAATGATATTGTTAGGACGTGATTATATTTTGATTAAATTAGCAATAGTAGGTATTGGTGGTGTTGGTAGGGCATTTTTAAAATTATTAAATGACAAAAAAATATCCCTAAAAAAAGAAGGTTTAGAGTTCATTGTAACTTTTATTATGAATTCAAAAGGTGGAGTATTCAACAAAGATGGTATAGATATAGATGATTATTTGAAATTATCGAAACATTGTATTGATATTGATGATTACTATGAAAAAATGGATTTTAATGAAATGCTACAGAGAAAAAACATTGATTTCTTAATAGAAATAACACCTACAAATAAGGAAACCGGCGAGCCGGGATTGACCTATATTAGAAAAGCTTTAGAACATGGCATTAATGTTGTAACTTCTAATAAAGGTCCTATTTTATTGGCTTATAAAACATTGAGACAAATTGCTAGAGACAATGGTGTACAATTAGGAATTGGATGCACAACCGGAGGTGCTTTACCGGCAATTAACGGTGGAATTATAGATTTGGCAGGTTCTGATATATTATCTATTGAAGGAGTTTTAAACGGGACGACGAATTATATTATCAATGAGATGGAAAAAAAAGATATTACATATGAGCAAGCCTTATTAAAAGCACAGAAGGCAGGTATTGCAGAAACAGATTCGTATTTAGATGTAGAAGGATGGGATACGGCTATAAAGTTGCTAATATTGACTAACGTACTTTTAGGCAGCGATAAAACCTTAGATGATGTTTCAATTAAAGGCATAACTCATATCACCTCCAAGGATATTCAAAATGCTTTAAGCAAAGGAATGAAATACAAATTAATAGGGAAAGCCTTAAAAGAGAATAATGATATTACCATTGATGTTGGTTTAAAAAGAATAGGAAAAGATGATCCCTTTTTCTTTGTAGATGGAAAAAATAAAGCTGTAAGATATCAATCTGACACCTTAGGAGATCTTGTTATAATGGGTGGACAATCTGACGTTGTTGCAGCGGCTGCTTCAATATTAAGGGATATAGTGAATGTTAAAAGAGGATATAGATTTATTTAATCTCAAATCATTGTCTAAGCTTAATATAAGAACAAAAGTGCTTAAAAAGATTTAATTTCTGAATATTAGATCTTAATTTTAAAATCTAATACTTTATAGAAAGATGTAGGAGTGGAGCAAACTTGGGTGGAAAAATAATTTTTATTGCACCGGATAAGAAGTTAGCAGAAAAAGCAAGTGAGGTAATCAGAAAGTTTGATGAAAAAATCAATATTTATCAAGGCTCACTAAACGATGGATTAGAAATTGCAAAGAGAGAGGTCGAAGGCGGAGCCAATATAGTAATAAGTCGTGGTGGCACGGGAAACCTTATTAAACAAAACTTGCAAGTACCCGTTGTAAATTTGGAAACTAGCGGTTTCGATATTATTAACTCAATAAGTAAGGCAGTTACTTATTCAACTGATATTGGAATAATAGGCTTTAAAAATCTTATTTCAGATTTTGATAAGATTATAGAAATAATGCGTAATACATTTTCAATAAAAATAGTAACGGCGATAATAAATAATGAAATAGAAATTAGCAAAAACGTAAAGCAATTATATGAGCAAGGAATAAAGGTCTTTATTGGCGGAAATGCAGTGATAAATGTTACAAATTACCTAGGTTATGACGGAGTACTTATAGAATCCGGTGATGAAAGCATTTTAGAAGCGGTGCACCATGCAAAGAATTTACTTGAAGTTCAATTAAAAGAAAAAGAGAAAGCAGAGATACTTAAGTCAATAATTGATTTTGCCCACGACGGTATACTAAGTATAGATAAAGATAAGCGCATAACAGTTTTTAATCCGGTGGCAGAAAAGGTAATGCAAAAATCGGCTGAAAACGTTATAGGCGAAATTGTTGATGATGTAATTGAAAACACAAGACTAGGTACGGTGTTTGAAACCGGGGAAACGGAGTTAGGTGAGATACAATATATAGGTGATGTTACCATAGTTACAAATAGGGTTCCTATTATAGTAGAGGGAGAAGTTAGGGGAGTTGTTGCTACCTTTCAAGAGTTGGAAAGCATACAAAAAACAGAGCGTAAAATACGTAAGAAGCTTTTTGCAAAGGGCCATGTAGCAAAAATCAGATTTAAGGATATTATAGGGGCAAGCGGGTCAATATCACAGGTAAAAGAAAAGGCAAAGCAATTTGCTGAAGTGGATAGTACAGTAATGATTCTTGGTGAGACTGGAACCGGAAAAGAATTATTTGCGCAAAGTATACATAATGCAAGCCAAAGAGAAGATAAACCTTTTGTTGCTGTAAATTGTGCGGCGTTACCGGAAAATCTACTAGAAAGCGAGCTCTTTGGATATGTTGAAGGGGCTTTTACAGGTGCAAGAAAAGGGGGAAAAATCGGTTTATTTGAACTTGCTCATTCAGGAACAATCTTTTTAGATGAAATAAGTGAAATATCACCCACGCTCCAAGCAAGACTTCTAAGGGTAATACAGGAGAAAGAAGTCGTTAGAATAGGCGATGATAGGATTACTCCTGTTGATGTTAGGATAATAGCTGCTACTAATAGGAACATACGCAAGCAAGTAGAAAAAGGTGAATTTAGAGAAGATTTATATTACAGATTAAATGTACTCAGGTTAAAGATCCCACCGTTGAGGGAAAGGAAAGAAGATATTCCCGAACTGGTATATCATTTTATAAAAATTAAAAGTGTTGAATTAAACAAATACGTAAATAAAATTGCATCTGACGCTTTGGACAAATTGAATGCCTATCACTGGCCAGGTAATATTAGGCAGCTGGAAAACATAATAGAAAGATCAATAGTTGTAAGTAAAGGCAAAGAAATTGGCGCTGATACAATTTCTGAAGCCACGGACAATTCACCAAACTTTATTGGGATTGAGACCCAATCAAATAAATCCAGTAATATGTCAAGTGAAGGGGTTTTGAAGAAAGTCGAATTCGATATGATAAAAAAAGTTTTAGAGGAAACAAAAGGCAATAGGGCTTTAGCCGCTGAAAGACTAGGGATAAGTGCTACAACACTTTGGAGAAGGATGAAAGATATGGGATATGAAGACTAAATAGAAATTATAAAAAACAATATGTACGCCAATCATTAATTCTTGATTGGTGTATTTTTATCTAAAGAATAGTTGGTAAACTTTTGATTGGATGAAAATGCAAAGAAAAGCTATTACTATATATAGCAACTAAATTATCATTATATTTTTAGGTGGTATAACCATACCATTTTGATTTATAATTAAAGAAGCTACTATTATGTACTATTAATCACAGGAGGAGATAGGATTGAGAAAGATAGCGTTAATTACAACCGGGGGAACTATAGCCATGAAATCAAATAAAACCGGCTTGGCGGAGCCAATGGCCGGTGGTATGGAGTTGCTTAGCGGATTGCCGGCCTTAGGAAACATTACGGTACAGGATATTGACTTTATAAATATCCCAAGTGCACATATAAGCCATGAGGATTTGGTAGAGTTAAGAAAGCTTATTATAAAATTAAAAGAAGAAGACTACGATGGTATTGTAATCACACATGGTACCGATACCTTGGAAGAGACTGCTTATTTTTTAGACCTTACAACAGACTTAAACATCCCTATAGTACTTACTGGCGCTCAAAGAAATTTATCGGCAATAAGCTCTGATTTTCAGATTAATATAGTGGATTCAATATTAGTTGCAGCTAACGCAAAGGCCGGGAAATATGGCCCGTTAATCGTGTTTGCTTCTGAGGTGTTTTTAGCTAAAGAAGCTACAAAGACACACAAAACTCGTGTTTCCACCTTTAAAAGCCAAGACTTTGGACCGGTAGGAACAATTGACAATGGCAAAGTCTTATGGTTTAGAGAACCCAATAAAAGAGAAATCTATGGCATAGGAGATTTTAAAAATATAAAAGTTGATATAGTAAAAAGCTATCTTGGCAGTGACTCCAGATTGCTCCTAAATTCAGTTAATGATAAAGTAGATGGAATTATCTACGAGGGACTGGGCGCAGGGCATGTACCGGAAAGATCCATAGAAGGAGTTAAAAAAGCTATAGAAAACGACATACCTGTTATACTTACATCCAGAGTACCGGAGGGAAGGCTTATGATGGGGACCTACGGCTTTGTCGGTTCGGAAAAATACTTAGTAAATATGGGAGTCATTCTAGGAGATTATCTACCTTCTCATAAAGCCAGATTAAAGCTAATGGTACTATTATCTCTAGGTTATTCCTATGAACAAATAAAATTTGAATTTGAAAAAAACTGTTATATATAAATACTAAAATTGTTAAAAAATTATCTTTGGTTAATAAATCCTAACTATTATGTTAAACTTAGTAATAGTTAGGATTTTCATTTTTCTACATAACAATGCAGAGGCATGCCTCTGATATAAAATCTTTTGGAAAAGAGGGAGTGAAGCTTGCTAAAAAAATTTATACGAGAGATGGTTGAAACCCCGGGTTTGTCGGGCTATGAGTGTGAAATATCCAATGTAATTGAAGAGTATTTTAAGCCTTATTCCGATGATATAGTTAAAGATAAACTGGGCAATTTAATAATACTTAAAAAAGGAAATACAGGCGATAGGAAAAAAATATTTTTAGCTGCCCATATGGATGAAATCGGATTAATGGTAAAACAGATTGATGAAAAGGGGTTTATAAAATTTACCAATGTAGGTGGGATAGATCAAAGGACTTTGCTTGCCCAGGAGGTAATAGTACATGGGAAAGTGGATTTATTTGGTGTTATCGGCAATAAACCACCCCATATTCTTAGTGAAGAAGAGAAAAAGAAAACAGTAAAGATGGAAGATATGCTCATTGATGTAGGTTTACACAAAGAAGAGGTTAAAGAAATTGTCTCTGTAGGTGATATCATTTCTATTAGGAGAAAAATGATTGATTTGCAAGGAGATCGCATATCGTCAAAAGCATTGGATGATAAAGCAGGTGTAGCAGTCATGTATGAGTGCATAAAAGAACTAAATAAAATGAACCATGATTGCGATGTATATGCTGTAGCTACAGTTCAAGAGGAGGTAGGGCTTAGAGGGGCCATAACATCAACTTATAACATATTTCCGGATATTGGCATAGCAATAGATGTAGGTTTTGCTTCTACACCGGAACTAACAAATGATGATTTAAGCGAATTAGGAAAAGGACCGGCAATGGGTTTTGGTGCAAATATACATCCAAAAGTGTATGAAGGTCTAACGCAAATAGCAAAGGAATATAATCTGCCTTACCAAGAAGAAATCCATCCGGGAGAAACAGGAACGGATGCTTGGGCTATACAGGTAACACAAAGCGGGGTAGCAGCGGGGCTAATATCAATTCCTCTGCGATATATGCATACATCTGTTGAAGTAGTTGATTTAAATGATATAAAAAATGCGGGTAAGATTTTGGCTAATTTCATTGTCAGCTTAAATCTTGTGGATTTGGAGGAGATGTTATGCTATTAAAGAGACTTACTATGGCAAATGGTGTATCGGGAAACGAAGATGAAGTAAGAAATATTATTATTGAAGAAATAAGAGAGCATGTTGATGAAATAAAAACTGATAGGCTGGGAAATGTTATAGCAATTAAAAAAGGCAAGGAAGGATTTCCGAGGGTTATGTTGGCGGCTCATATGGATGAAGTAGGTATGATTGTGAGATCCATTGATGATGGAGGATTTATAAGGTTTTCGCTAGTGGGTGGAATCGATGAAAGAATTCTTGTATCAAAACAAGTATTGATTGGTAAAGACAGGATACATGGGGTTATAGGCGCTAAGGCTATCCACTTGCAAGACAAGAATGAGAGGAATACACCTTTAAAAATTAAGCAGCTTTATATAGATATTGGAGCAAAATCAAAAGAAGAAGCGGAAAAGCTAGTGAAGAAAGGCGACTATGTAGCATTTGACAGTGAGTTTATTGAATTTGGCGGGAATTTAATAAAAGCGAAGGCATTAGACGATAGAGCCGGATGCGGTGTTTTGATAGATTTATTGAAAGAAGAATACGATGTAGAGATTTATGGAGTTTTTACAGTTCAAGAAGAGATAGGGCTTAGAGGAGCCAAGGTCGCAGCATATAATGCGGATCCGAGTTTTGCAATTGTTTTTGAAGGTACTTTATGCTCCGATATATCGGAAGTCCCGGAACATTCACATATTACAAAACTGGGGAAAGGCCCTGCACTTTCTTTGATGGATTCTTATACAATATTTTCAAAAAAATTAAATCAATGTATACATGAAACTGCAGTAGAAAATAATATAAAAATACAATATAGGCAACCTTCTCCGGGTGGAAATGATGCGGGAGAAATACACCTCACTAAAGAGGGAATTCCTTGTGCTGCATTATCTGTTCCATGTCGTTATATTCACTCACCTTCTTCAATAATGAGTTTGGAGGATTTTGAAGGTTGTAAAAAAACTGCAAAGCTATTCCTAAAAGGTATTAAGAAAGGGGAGTATGTTTGTGAATAAAATCAACGCGGAGCTACTTAAAAAGCTGCTGATGACCTTTGGCCCTTCAGGCAATGAAGAAAAGATAAGAAAGGTAATAAAAGAAGAGATTCAAGAATTTGCTGATGAAATCAAGGTAGATGCCTTGGGCAATCTTATTGCAATAAAAAAAGGTAAAGGCAAGAGAATCATGGTAGCCTCACATATGGATGAAATTGGAATCATGGTTACTAACGTAGATGATGATGGATTTCTCCGCTTTACAAATATAGGCGGCGTATCACCTTTTATGTCTTTAGGGCAGAAAGTTATATTTGATGATGAAACCATAGGTGTCATAGGTATGGAGAAATTAGATGATATAAAGGATTTAAAGCTAAACAAAATGTTCATAGATGTAGGATTGCCGTCTAAAGAAGAAGTAATAAAAAAGATTAATGTAGGCGATGTTGCATCTTTTTATTCTCCTTTTATTTATCAAAATGAATGTATAATATCAAAAACCTTGGATGATAGGATTGGCTGTTTTGTAGCTATAGAGGCTTTAAAAAAACTTAAAGACACCCCAAATGAAATATACTTTGTTTTCACAGTACAGGAGGAAGTAGGACTTAGAGGTGCTAAGACAGCTGCTTATGGAATAAACCCTGATTTGGGCATAGCTATAGATGTAACATTGACCGGCGATACACCTAAAGCGGAGGTCATGGATGTAGGGTTAGGTAAAGGTGCTGCTATCAAGGTGAAAGATAGAAGTATCATTGTCAGCCCAAAGGTAAAAGATTTAATTACGGAAGTAGCGGTAGATAATGAAATACCATTTCAATATGAAATTTTGGATGCAGGCGGCACAGATTCAGGAGCTATTCATTTAAGTCGGTCAGGGATACCCTCCGGGGTTATCTCCATACCCTGTAGATATGTACACTCCCCCTCAGAGATGGTGTATATTTCAGACGTGATAAACTCAATTAAATTATTAATAAAGGTATTGGAAAAGGAAAAGATAAATATTTAGTTTTATAATACTTAAAAAACTTATATAAGAGAAAGGCGGATTTTTGAAATGCTGGAATTATTAAAAACAAGAAGAAGTATAAGAAAATACACGAATCGTAAAGTTGAGAAGGAAAAGATTGAAGAGATTTTAAAGGGAGTATTAACTGCACCAACAGCAAGTAATGGGAGACCTTGGGAATTTATCGTTGTTGAAGATGAAGAAAAGCTTAGAAAATTATCCAATTGCAGAATTAATGGTTCACAGTTTTTAGAAGGCGCACCATTAGCTATTGTAGTAGCTGCAGGTGGAGAATTGAGGGATATATGGGTAGAAGATTCTGCGATTTCCGCAATAATAATTCAATTAACAGCTCATTCCCTTGGCCTAGGTACCTGTTGGATACATGTAAGAAATAGGATGCATAATGAAAGTACCAGTACTGAAGATTATGTAAAAGATATTTTGGATGTACCGGAAGGCGTTAAAATAGAGTGCATAATAGCAATAGGATATCCTGATGAAAAAAAACCTCCTCATGATATAAATAGCTTATTTAAAGACAGAGTGCATTATGAGAAATATTAGCTTAGTTTTTTGGCTATTTGAAAACATTTAAGTAAAAAGACGAGGAATGATGTTATGGAAAAGGATATAGTTACTTATGATGATATTTATTTCGCAAGAAATAATATTAAAAAATATATTTACAAAACTCCTCTTGATTATTCTATATATTTAAGCAGTAAAAGCACAAATATATTTTTGAAATTGGAATGTCAGCAAAAATTAAAATGCTTTAAAATAAGAGGGGCACTAAATAAGCTAATGAGCTTAAGTAGTGAAGAAAAGGACAGAGGAGTTATGGCAGTATCATCCGGTAATCATGGTGCCGGTGTTAGTTATGCTGCAAAACTTTTAGGGGGGATAAAAGCAAAAATATATGTACCTGCAACTATACCCGAATCAAAACTGGAGAAAATTAGATACTATGGTGGGGAAGTTATTGCTGTCGGCGAAAATTATGACGAGGCACATAAATTCGGACTGGAAGCTTTGGAAAAAAACAAGCTTACATTTATAGATCCCTGCTCAGATATAGAAGCTATCGCTGGACAAGGCAGTATAGCAATGGAGATTTTGGAAGATAATTCGGATATAGATATAATTTTGGCACCAATAGGCGGCGGTGGACTTATCACAGGATTAGCTGTTGCTGCCAAGAAAATGAAGCCGAAGATAAAAATCATTGGTGTGCAGACAAAAGCATGTCCCGCTATGGTAAAATCTTTGGAAGACAATATATGTTATGAAGATTATCCTTCCCAACCTTCTATCTGTGATGCTTTGATTGGAGGGATTGGTGAAATACCCTTTAATATGGCAGACAAATGTATTGACGATATTTTATTGGTTGAGGAAAGTGATATTAGAAAAGCCGTGCATCATTTAATGACTAAAGAAAAGGTAATAGCAGAACCTGCCGGTGCAGTGGGCGTTGCTGCAGTGCTTAACTATCCCCATATATTTGATAATAAGAATACAGCGATTATAATAAGCGGTGGAAATTTAGATAAAAAACTTATGAAAGATATAATAATAAATTAAAAAAACCTTCTATAAATGATTATCAATTTTTTTCAAGCTATTGACTTGGAACATAATAGGTGATATTATATACCCATAGGGGGTATTAGCGGAATAGTGAAAGAATACAAGGAAAGAATAAATTTATAAATGATTATTAGTACATTAAAAAAAGGAGGTTTTTTTATGAATATAACAGTATATTCTACAAGCACTTGTCCATGGTGTACAAAGGCAAAAGATTATTTGAAAAGCAAAGGCGTAGATTATAAAGAAGTTAACGTAGGCATTGACAGAGAAGGCGCTATTGAAATGGTTAAAAAGTCAGGACAGCAAGGAGTACCTGTAATTGATATTGACGGAACTATTATAATAGGATTTGATCAAAGAAGAATAGACAGTCTTATTACGCAGTAAATAATCTTGTAATAGCAAAAAGGTTGAAAAACGGTATTAGTGTCACTCTGAGCGATGGCTAAGAGTCTCATGCTTCGGAGAGAAGATCTTTCAGCAAAAGCCTGGATGACAAGTATAAACTTATATATTTGATTAAGATTGCTAAGTTCTAGCCTTAGAGCTTAGCAATCGAATCAAATGATATATGCGTAGTATTTTTAAATATCTTAAGTTATAGATTCCCTTTAAGTTCTATTTCCTCTGCCACTTTACGCATTCCTTTAATAGTTTCATCTATAATGAAGTTTAAGTCCATGTCCAAAAGTTTTACACCTTTTTGAATCACTTCCCTATCAACACCCGCAGCGAATCTTTTATCTTTCCATTTCTTTTTAACCGATTTTACTTCTAAGTCAAGGACAGACTTGCTTGGACGCATAAGTGCTGCTGCTGTTATTAGACCGGTTAGTTCATCAATGGCAAATAAGACTTTTTCCATTTTTTCTACCGGCTCAATATCACAACATAGTCCCCAACCGTGGCTTTGAATAGCCCTGATATAGTCCTCCGGCCAGCCTTCTTCTTCTAACAATTCTCTTACTTTTATACAATGCTGTTCCGGATACAATTCATAATCCAGATCGTGAGTTAATCCGATAACTGTCCATTTCTCTACGTCGGGTTCGTCAAATAGTTCAGCAAAATGTTTCATAACACCCTCCACTGTTAGAGCATGACGTATAAGGCTTTCGTTTTTATTGTATTTCTTTAGAAGTTCAAAAGCTTCTTCTCTTGTTGGTTTTTTACTCATATTCAAACCTTCTTTCTTAATTTTTTAAATATGCATAAAGGAATTTATTAATCTTTGCTTTTTGTTCCACACTGTACAATATGTCTAATCGCTTGTTATAAAAATAGTAAGCTTTAGAGACTGTTATGTCAAGTTTTCACAAAAAAAAGTCAAATGATACATCACAAAAATTTCAACAATTAAGTAAATAATAAATTTATCAGCATAAACAAATATTTATAAAAAGGAGGCAAAGGATGAATATAAAAACAAAAAAATTAGTAACATTTGCGATGCTGATGATTTTTTGCTTTGTGCTTGTGTTTGGGATAGTTGGATTTGCTGATAGTAAAGCTGATGATTCTAAAAGAGAAAAATTCACAAAAGATTTAGAAAGCTTAGTCGAAAACGGAGTAATAACAAATGAAGAACTGCTGAAGATTAAGGACTATTTTCAAATAGAAAGAGAAGAAAAAAAGAAACTATTTGAACAGATGAAGGATATGACGGAAGAACAAAGAAGACAGCATATGCAAGACTATAGAAAAAATAAAACAAATGTCATAGATAAAATGGTACAAGACAAGGTAATAACACAGGAACAGGCAGAGAGTATCAAGAAAATAATGCCAAAGCATAAGCGTAGGAAAAGCAATTGAATGAAGTAGTGCCGGGGTTTAACCCCGGCCTTTTGTTTTTTAAAAGAAGAATACTTTTATTCTTGCCGATATAATGATAAAATTATCTAAGAATATTAATATGTGAAGGAGTTGAAAGGCAGGGATTTTCACCCTGCGATTATTATGAATATCGGTTTAATAGGGTTGCCATCAGTGGGAAAGACTACTTTGTTTAATCTATTAACAGGGCTGGAAATTGAAATTTCCGGGTTTTCTTCGGGCAAAGTAGAAGCAAATCTCGGGATTGCAAAAATACCTGATGAGAGAGTAGATTTTTTAACTAAAATGTATAGTCCTAAAAAGGTGACTTATGCAAATATTGAAGTTATAGATGTTCCCGGGCTGGTTAGTGGATCAAGCACAGGTAAGGGTGTGGGGAATCAATTTTTGAACAATATCAGAAAAGCTGATTTATTGGTTCATATTCTTCGGGTTTTTAATAATGATGATGTTGTGCATATAGATGGTTCTATTGACCCTATGCGGGATATTGAAACCGTTAATATGGAGCTTTTGTTTGCTGATTTAGAGGTTATAGATAATAGAATTGAAAGGATAGAGACGTCAAAAAAGATTACAAAGGAAAACCTTCAAGAATTAGAGGTTCTAAAAAAGTGTAAGGAGGGCTTAGAAGACGGATTGCTGATACATAGCTTAAATTTAAATGAAGAAGAAAAAGATCATCTTAAAACTTTTAGTTTCTTATCAGAAAAGCCTATGATTCTAGTTGCGAATCTAGACGAAGATCAGCTAAGTTCCGGATATCCGTCTAAAGATGCCTTACAAGATTTTTCTAAAAATACCGGTACACCGCTTATAGAGTTATGTATAGAATCTGAGTTGGAAATAAGTAAACTAGAACCGGAAGACAGGGAGATGTTTATTGAGGATTTGGGTATTACAGAATCCGGAATAGATAAATTATCTAGAACAGCCTATGATTATTTGGGCTTGATTTCTTTTTTAACAGTCGGTTCCGATGAAGTAAAAGCTTGGACTATTAATAAGAATACCATAGCAAAAAAGGCAGCAGGTAAGGTTCATACAGACATAGAAAAAGGCTTTATACGGGCAGAAGTATGTAAGTTTGAACACCTAAAGGAATATGGCTCCATGGCAAAAGTAAAAGAAAAAGGTTTGGCATCACTGGAAGGAAAAGAATATATAGTTGAGGACGGAGATATCATTAATTTCAGGTTTAATGTATAATATTTTACCATTATAAAAATTATATCAGATAAGGTTATATCAGATACATTTGTGCGTATAGGTATAGCCTTAATCTTTTAATATCTTTTTTATTTCATTTAAGCTGTCTTCACTGTGGATTAAATAAGAAATGCCATCAATTGTTTTTGCATTTCCGTCTAAAGTATAGTACTGGAATTTTTCACGTAAATGATAGCCATTTATAAAAAAAGATGCAATATGAGAAGAGTTCATATCAGTTTCTATATCTTCGTGAACTGCGGCATAGGCACGTGGAATCAGCGGTATATTATCCAGCTTTAAAAAGTTTTGTTGCAAATCTTTAATAAACTGTTGTTGTCTATCTATTCTTGCTAAATCACCTTTTCCGTCGCTTCTATATCTTAAATACGATAAAGTTTGTATACCGTTAAGCTTATGGGTTCCTTTTTTAAGTGTAATCCGCTTTCTACTATCAGGGTCATATATCTTTATATCCTTAGGTATTGTTACGGTGAAACCGCCTATAGCATCGACACCTTTCTTTATTGCATTAAAATTAAGCACAATATAATTATCGATTTCTATATCAAGTAAATTTTCTATGGTGGACTTGCTTAATTCAATACCTCCATAAACATAAGCAGCATTAATTTTAACCTTGCCTTTATCTTTTAAACTGATTTGTGTATCACGAGGTATGGATACTAGATTTACTGCATCTTCTTTCATATTAAAAAGAATTATTACATCGGATCTTGAGTGCTCATCTTTTTTCGAATCAATTCCCAAAATGAGTATATTTTGGCTAGGTTTTTTGATTGGTATTTCCAAATCTACTATGTTTTCGTTTATATGCTCCACTTTATTATTTTCATTTATGGGCAGACTATCACCTATATTTAATATCCCAAAGGCTATGCCAAAAAAGAATACAAATAATATAGGAATAAAATATAGAAATTTCAATTAGACACCTTCTTAAAGTTATAAAAAATAGCAGTATAATATTTATAACCTGATTATTGTAGAGCCATTTAAATGGCTGTTAATTGTATTACATCATATCAGATACATATAGTATTAGCATTAAAATTTATTTTTTTCATAAAAAAATAACTATTTTAGAAATTCTGTTTTATTCTCACCTCCCATTTCCCACCTCCCACCTCTCGCCTCCCACCTCTCATTCCCCATAGCCCTATTTCTCCTTATATGATAAAATATTCATATATAGAAAGACTATTTCCCGGGGAATAATTTGTTATATAATGCTTATTCGTAAGGGGTGTTTTTTGTGGAAATATCAATTCCTCTATACACTGATGAAATACTTAATAGACTTATAGAAAACGGCTATGATTCATATATTGTAGGCGGCTCCATAAGAGATTCTTTAATGGGAAAAACCCCTATTGATTGGGATATTACAACCCTCGCCGAACCTCATCAAGTAATAGAATTATTTAAAGAAAAAACAGCAATATTAACCGGTGAAAAGTATGGAACAGTAACGATAGTATGCCATGAAGGAAAAGTAGAGGTAACAACTTTTCGAAGTGAGGGAAATTATACAGATGGGCGACATCCTGATTGGATAAGGTTTGAAAAGAATATAGAGAATGATCTAAGCAGAAGGGATTTTACAATAAACGCCATAGCTTATAACAGAATACGAGGAATAGTAGACCCCTATAAAGGTAGAGATGACATATTAAGCAAAACTATACGTACCGTTGGTAATCCGATAGGCAGATTCAATGAAGACAGATTGCGTATGATTAGGGCGATTAGGTTTTCTACAAGCCTTTGCTTTGAATTAGAAGAAAACTCATTGTATGCTATTAAAAGTCTAGCCCATAGCATAGAAGAGGTAAGCAGCGAAAGAATAAGAGAAGAGTTATTCAAGATTTTGGCAGATGACAATTCAGCCGAGGGAATAAAGAAGTTATTACATACAGATTTATTAAAATATATATTGCCGGAAGTCAAAATAGTACAAGAATACAATAAAGGAAATATAGAATCTATAAAATATATTTTATGCCTATTAAATAATACACCCGCTATAATTAGTATTCGTATGGCTGTACTTTTTAAAGGTAAAAAGCCTTTGGAGAAAATTGACTGCATCACAAATGCTGCTTATGCAACTATGAAAGAACTTTGCTTTTCAAATGATTTAATCAAAGAAACAGTTTTGCTTATTGAGCATTTTGAAAAATTTCAATTACCAAAGACCAAATATCATACCAAAGTACTTATAAAAGAAATTGGTAAGGACACCATTTACCATTTGATTGCTTTACTAAAGGCGGATGCTTATTGTAAAGAAGACAATGCAATGATAAATAATTTATTAAAACTAAAAAATATTATTGATGATATATTTAATAATAAAGAACCCATTGAATTAGCAGACTTAGATATTAACGGTAATGATATTGTGAGAATGGGTTTTGACGAAGGCGAGATAATCGGAAGAATATTAAAGGATTTGATGTTAAAAGTGCTAAAAACCCCTGAACTTAATGAAAAGGTTAAACTTAAAAGGGTTGTTACGGAAACTTATTTAAATAAAAAGGGAGGGTTCTGAATTGTTTAGGAAAATGAGAAGAAGAGAAAAACAAATGACGGAAAATGATACACTAAAATTGCTTCACAGGGGAGAATACGGGGTTTTATCTTTAATTGGTGACGATGGCTATCCTTATGGCATCCCTGTTAATTATGTTTATAAAGATGGATTTATCTATTTTCATTCTGCCAATGAAGGGCATAAAACCGATAGGTTGAAGGAAAATGGCAAGGTATCATTTTGTGTGGTGGGAGATACTGAAATTTTACCTGGTGAGTTTAGTACGAAATATGAATCTGTAATAGTCTTTGGTAAGGTGAAAGAAGTAATTGAAACAAACGATAAGAGGACCGGGCTTTTGTCACTTATCCAAAAATATTCTTTTGAATTTATGGACAAAGGTAAAAAATATATTGAAAAGGACTATGATAGAGCAAGGCTATATAAGATAAAGGTTGAGCATGTTACAGGTAAAAAAGCCATAGATTAAAAGAGATTCAAGGCCACTGAATGCTATCTATATATCAATGACAATATTAGCATTATCAATGGCCTTGTAAAATTCTATTTAATTTTATCTGCAAAAGCCTTACCGTATTCTCTACATCTTTCAAGAGCCTTTTCATCAGGATTCCAAAGTTCTTTAATCGGGTCACTTACTATTTCAAAACCTGCTTTGTCCAATTCTTCCATAATTATTTTTGGGGACTCACCGCTCCAGCCATAAGTACCGAAGGATGCTGCTTTTTTCTCCTTGAAAGCCAGACCCTTTATCATTTCCAAAATACCTATGGCAGCATAAGTGATGCTCTTGTTAATAGTAGGAGCACCTACTAATATAGCTTTCGATTTAAATACCTCTGTTAAAATATCGTTTTTATCCGTAATCGAAGCATTATAAATTTTTATTGTAACATCTTTATCAGCTTCCCTAATTCCTTCACCGATGTATTCAGCCATTCGCCTTGTTCCGTTCCACATACTGTCATATACAATCGTAATCTGATTTTCTTTATAATTATTTGCCCATTCCATATACTTTTCAACTATTTGAGCCGGATTATCTCTCCAGATTACACCATGGCTGGGGCATATCATATTTAATGGCAGGTTAAAACTAAGCACTTCTTCGATTTTTTTAGTAACGAAACTGCTAAAGGGAGTTAGTATATTTGCATAATATTTTATACATTCATGGTACAATTCTTCTTGATCCACCACATCATTATATAAAGGGTCTGCTGCAAAATGTTGCCCAAAGCCATCATTACTGAAAAGAATATTATCTCCCGACATATATGTAAACATGGTGTCAGGCCAATGCAACATTCTTGCCTCAACAAAGGTCAGCTTACTTTCGCCTAAGTCCAGAGTGTCTCCCGTCTTAACCTGAACAAAGTTCCAGTCTTGGTGATAATGACCTTTTAGAGACTTGATACCGTTACCGGTACAATATATAGGGGTATTGGGAATATGCTTCATCAATTCAGGTAAAGCACCGCTATGGTCAATTTCTCCGTGATTTGCGATGATATAATCTATTTTGTTTAGATCAATAACTTTTTTAAGCTCTTCAACAAATTCTTTAGCAAAAGGCAGCCAAACAGTGTCTATAAGAACTGTTTTTTTATCTTGAATTAAATATGAATTATAGGAAGAACCTTTATGAGTGGAATATTCGTCACCATGAAATTTCTTTAATGTCCAATCGATTTTTCCTACCCATGTGACCTTATCAGTAACTTTAAATGCCATGTTATTACCTCCTTTTCTTAAATTCATATTAACATGACCAATAACTATTATCAATTATAAAAATCAGTACTAAGAATATATTTGAGACCTATAAAAAATGCATGATTTTCAGGAAAAGTCACTCTTAATCCAAAGAAAAGTCTTGTGTTCTCCAATACGTTAAGATTTTTCGCTGACACACAGAGTGACAGTGAAAGAAAAAACTAGAATATATGTTATAAACAAATAAATAGCCTAAAGAATAACAAAGCCTTCAAAAAAGCTGACAAATATTAATCAATCGTTTAAAATGGATTTATGCTATGGTTATCAAGAGTTTAAAGATGAAGCTGAAACAAAAATTATGGGGTGATATTTTGCATTTTAAAAAATTTTTGACTGAAACTTCTGTAATAGGTTTTTCATATCATAGAATAATTTTAGATGAGAAGAATCAGCCTTGCGATTATGAATTTTTAGAATTAAACAAAGCTTTTGAAAAAACATTAGGTTTAAAAGAAGCTGATATAATAGGCAAAAGAGCAACTGAAATCTTACCGGATATACACAAAGAAGAGTTTGATTGGATTAAGGTTTATGGTGAAATTGCAATGTGTGGAGGCAAAAAAGAATTTGAACACTATTTCATTCCTTTGAAAAAATGGTTTAAAATATTAGTTTTCTCTCCTAAAAAATATTATTTTGCAACGTATGCTATTGATATAACAAAAGAAAAGGAGATTACCGAAAGATTGAAAGCGACAAAAGAACTTGATGAGAAAAGGCATATGCTGGAGTTGCTAATAAAGATTTCAACAAAATATATAAATGTACCTATAGCAAAAGCGGATGAAGCTATAAACTTATCTATTGAAACCCTTGGCCGTTTTGTCGGTGCCGATAGGGCTTATATTTTTGAATATGACAGGAACAATGATACAGTTACTAATACCCACGAGTGGTGCAGAGATGGTATTCTTTCTCAAATATATTGGCTCCAAGGCATTCCAAATGAAATGATCACCGAATGGGCTAATAAGGATATACAGGGTAAAACAATTTATATAAAGGATGCCTCGGCTTTACCTGAAGGCAGCAGTGTACGAAAATACTTAGAATCACAGGGAATTAAAAGTACTATATCCGTGCCTATCATGAAAGGGGATTTTTGTATTGGCTTCGTGGGTTTTGATTACGTAAGAGATTATTATGAATACTCGGAAAATGAAGAGATGCTTTTAAGAATTTATGCTAATATCCTCGTTGGCATAGATACCAGACTGGAACTTGAAAAGAATTTGATTAATGCAAAAGAGAAAGCAGAGGCGGCAAGTACTTCAAAAAGTCAATTCCTTGCCAATATGTCCCATGAAATAAGAACACCCATGAATGGAATAGTCGGTTTTTTGCAACTTTTGGAAAATAGCGGAGTAAACAAGGAACAGCAAGAATACATTGATATGATGAAGGAATCTGCTGATACTTTATTAAATGTAATTAATGATATATTGGATGTTTCCAAGATAGAGGCAGGAAAAATAGAATTGGAAAACATAGATTTTAATTTGAGAAAAACCGTTGAAAACGCTGTTATACCTTTATCGGTAAAGGCAAATGAAAAAGGATTGAATATAAACATATTATTTAGAAATGAAGTACCGGAATGTGTTAAAGGCGATCCAATAAGGATTAAACAAATAATTATTAATCTTGTAGGTAATGCTATTAAATTTACGGAAGAAGGCGAGGTTTATGTAGAAGTTGATATATGTAAAAAAGGTGACAAAAAAGATTATATAACATTTACCATAAAGGATACAGGTATGGGGATGACCCAAAAGACATTAGACAGGCTATTTACTCCTTTTATGCAGGGGGATAGTTCATCTACAAAAGAGTTTGAGGGGACGGGGCTAGGCCTTACTATATGCAAAGCTTATATTGAAGCGATGAAAGGTAAGTTGGAAGTAGAAAGTAAAATAGATAAAGGTACAACATTTACCTTTGTTCTACCGTTTGATAAATCTAAAAAAAACGGAGAACAAAATCCGGAAATTGATTTTGATATTTTTAAAGGCAAAAAAGTAATGGTAGTAGATGATAATGAAACAAATAGAGTTATTGCGAAGATATATCTGCAGGAAGTAGGCTGTATGGTTACAACGGCAAAAAGTGCAGACGAAGCAATCGGCATGATTTTTAAAAAATCCGATAAGCCTATTGACGCAGTCTTAGTAGATTATGATATGCCCGGTATGGATGGAATTGACTTTTCCTCCGCTTTAAAGGCTATAGACACAACAAAGAGCATACCGTTAATACTGATTTCTTCTATCGGAGGGAAAAATGAAATCAAGAAGGCTAAAGAAAAAGGCTTTATTGGGTATTTAACTAAGCCATATAAGAGAAATGAATTAATAAAATGTATCGCCAAAGCCATAAAAGGTGAACAATTATATGAAAAGAGTATAATATCAAAATATACGAAAGGGAGTAATGTTAAAAATGGCTATTACAGTAAAGCAAAGATTTTATTGGTTGAGGATAATGAGATAAATTTCAAATTGTTTTCTAAAATACTTAAAAACTTGAATATAGACTATGATATTGCAATTAACGGAGAGGAAGCAGTGACAGCATTTCAATTAAACAATTATGATTTGATTTTTATGGATGTACAATTGCCCATTATGGATGGATACGAAGCAACTAAAAAAATTAGGGAACTAGAAAGCGGCAAAAGGCATATACCTATTATCGCAATGACAGCATATGCTATGGAAGGAGATAGGGAAAAGTGCATTGAGGCAGGGATGGATGATTATATTAGTAAACCGGTTATGCTTGAAACGGTTAAAAAAGTGATTAAGGAAAATATTGATGTTAGGAATGAAGATATTAATTATTGTACATTGTATGAAGATGATATTAAAAACTTTTGTCAAGACACCGGCCTTAGTAAAGAAGATGCCATTGAGATTTATAAAGAATATTTTAATCAATTGCCTAATTCTATTAATATGATTAAAATAGCTATAGAGAATGAAGATTATAAATCTTCTGAGGAACTTATACATAAATTAAAGGGATCGACTAGCAACCTAAGAATAACGGATATTCATGAATTAGTTTCAGCTCTAACGAGTAAACATTTTTCGAGATAAACCATCCAAAGATGTAGTAAGATATGATATAATAATAGTGATGTAACTATTGATACTACTATATCTAAGGAGGTTTTAATAAGACTTAT
>JALNWH010000002.1 GCA_023230985.1 Bacillota bacterium | reverse complement strand
ATAAAACCTTTTACCAACGTTTTAAAGATTACCTGACTACTTTAAATACCTTATGTTTTATTAATTTATTAAGCTGTAAACACGATGATAATTGCATAAATAAGTTCATTTCATCTTTAAAAACAGATTGGGAAGCAGTATTAAATGCAGCATCCTATCCTATAAATAACGGAGTAACAGAAGGAAATGTGAATAAAATAAAGCAAATTAAAAGAGATATGTATGGTAGAGCAGGTTATGAATTATTAAGAAAAAAGGTCATATACCAATCCTTATTTTTTAGCAATAATAACCGATTATGAGGAAGAACCAATTTTCAGTTGACAAATACAACAGGTACAAACTTTGTATCAGGACCAAAACTTACAGTTTTATGAGTTTTCCCACCGGTACACTTGTTAGGACACTGGCGACATGCTTCTTTACTACCGTAAATAGTACTTTTCCCCCGCATTTTTACTCTTGGTAGCTTGTGACCTATTGGGCATGTTACAGTGCCATCTTCATTTAAAATAAAACAGCTAAGCACAGATTGATTTTGTATCTCTATTTCTATAGGAGAATTTTCATAACAATTGGGGAGAATACCTGCCTTTATACATTTTTGTATATCTTCTGACTTAGTTGAAGCTTTTATTTCCTCTGTAATATCAGCATCTTCATATTCTATACTAAAAAGCCTTTCTTTTTTATCAAACTTCAAAGCAACATTAGGTATAACTCCGTTCATCACACAATTTAAAATATCTTCTTTACTTTCATATCCTTTATCTGCTACTACTTCGACAGTTTGAATATCAAGGTTTTTTTTTACACCTTGAGACACATCATTTAAAAGTCCTATGTCATTATTACGATTTGTTACCATATAATCTGCAATTAAATGACTACCCTTATCTATTGCAGTCTGAACATTGTAACAACAATGAAAACCGTCTTTACTATGCATCCTGCGAGCTTCCGGGTCAGTAGTCAAAATCTGTTTTTCTCCAGTTTCCTCAAGCTCATTTAAATATTCGATATATTTATCTTTTCTTTCCTTAAGATTTTTTATGGCTTCATTTATCTTTTTTGGACTTACTTCCTCTGCAATTTCATTTTTATCCTCTTTATTTAAATGGTTTAAATAATTACTGATATTATTTTCAATGTTTTTAAGCTTCTTTTCTAAAACTATTTTATTATAGCAATTACTTTTACTGTTTTGAGCGCGAAACTTGGATCCATCAATAGCGAATAATTCTCTTTGATACAGATTTAATTTTAAGCATACTTTTACAAAAGCTTTAAAAACTGATTTCAAAGCTTTTGGATTATCCTTACGAAAATCTGCTATGGTTCTGAAATCAGGAGTAAGCTTTCCTAGAAGAAACATTACCTCTAAATTTCTTGCGCATTCTTTCATTAATTTTCTACTGGAACGAACCTTATTAAAATACCCGTATATATACAATTTGAGTAAATCACGTGGATCATAAGAAGGTCTGCCAGTGTTGTTAGGTATCGCTCTTATAAATCCCAACTTATCCATATCAAGCTGATTAACAAATGCATCAATTACTCGAACAGGGTTGTCCTCACTTACATAATCATCAATGCAATCAGGTAAAAAAGCAATTTGGAATCTATCTTCTCCGGCAATATATTTCATTTTATCACCGCCTATAATTGTTATTATAATTATACCATGAATACATCATAAACTCTAGTGTTTCCAAAGGGTATAGGAGTATTTATCTATATCTTTTTAACGATTTTTCAGCGTTACTATTTGATAAAAAATGTTAGTACTTTTCGGACAGTCTGACCAAATAGTGTTCTAAAACCCTTCATTTGAAAGGGTTTTACTTGTTTTTGAAAAGAATTTTAAATTACATATAATAATCTGTGACTAAATTACAGTTATGTCTAAACAGTAACAGCTAAATACTAATAAAAAATTCCTCGCAAAGATTTCTTATATTTAAGTTTAAAATATAGTATAATTATGATGATGATAACTAAAACAATTTTAAGGATGGTTTATATTGCACTTAACCCCAAGGCTTAAAGCCATAGCAGATAGCATTAATAAAAGCAGGACAATTGCTGATATAGGTTCTGATCATGCTTACTTGCCTATCTATTTGATAAAAAATAAAAAAACGGAAAGGGCGATAGCTACAGATATTAACGTTGGTCCTTCTGAAATAGCAATAAATAGAATAAAACAATGGGGTTTTGAAAATGTAATTGATGTAAGGATAGGTTTTGGTCTTAAGGTTTTGAGCCCATATGAGGCTGATACTATTATAATATCAGGGATGGGCGGGATGCAAATAATGGAAATCCTTAAGCAAAATCTTGAAATCGCAAATAGTGCGCAAAAAATTATATTGCAGCCAATGAGAGACAGCTATCTTTTAAGGAAATGGCTTTCCAAAAATTATTTTTATATAATCAATGTAGAAGTTGTGAAGGAGAATGACAAGTTCTATGAGATAATTTGGACTTCACCAAGTGAAGATAAAAAAGGCTCTAATACTATAAATTATTTTGATGATAGGCTAATAAGTAAAAATAGCATTATATTGTTAGAATACATAGATAGTATTTATAACAAATATAAAGTGATAAGCACAAAATTAAAAAATCACAATACTCCAAATGCGATAAAAAGAAGGAAACAGTGTGTTAAAATGATGGTGTATTGTGAGGAGGTAAGGTCATGGGTACAGCAAAATGCCAAGATGTAATATCTTTGATGGAAGAAATTGCTCCAAGGGATTTAGCAGAAGACTGGGATAATGTAGGTTTATTAATTGGCGATAGGAATAGTGTGATTAAAAAAATAATGGTATGCTTAGATTTACCCCGGTGGGTATTAGATGAAGCTATAGAAAATAAAATAGATATGATAATAACACACCACCCGGTTATTTTTAGTAGTATGAAAAAAATTAACACAGATTCAAGTTTAGGAAGAAAAATTATTAGGCTATTAGAGAATAATATATCGGTATATTCATCTCATACGAATATGGATATGGCTAAAGGCGGTTTAAACGATATATTTGCCAAACAACTGGGGTTTGACGAAACAACGATTATTCAACCTTTATATGCAGGGAAACTGTTTAAATTAGTTGTATATGTTCCTCAAGGAACAGAAAGAAAAGTTTTAGACGGCTTGTCAAAAGCCGGAGCCGGCTTCATAGGTAATTACAGTTCCTGCAGTTTCAGAAGTAAGGGTATTGGTACTTTTAAGCCTGAGAATGGTTCAACTCCTTTCATCGGAACAAAAGGTGTATTAGAAGAAGTAAACGAATATAGGTTAGAAACTATTGTATCGGAAAATCAAATTGATAATATTGTTCGAGAGTTAAAAAAGGTGCATCCTTATGAGGAACCCGCTTATGATATACTGGAACTTGAAAATAAAATGGATACAGTAGGAATAGGAAGACTTGGGGTACTAAAAGATACTACGACTTTAAAGTCTTATGTAGAATTTGTAAAGAATGCTTTAGGAGTCAATAGCATTAGATATGCAGGTAACCCTAATTCAATTATAAAAAAGGTAGCATTAATTAATGGCTCAGGAAACAAGTATATAAAACAGGCAAAATCCACCGGAGCTGATGTATTAATAACTGGGGATTTACAATATCATCAAATATTGGATGCACTGGAAGATGGTTTAAATATAATAGATGCGGGTCATTTTGAAACAGAAAAGATAATTATAAAAGAAATAGCTAATTATTTAAAAGCAGTTACAGATAAACTTGGTTATGAAATAGAAGTAATCGAATCAAAGACAAATATTAATCCGGTTTTTAGTATTTAGGAATAGTAATTTACTATTCCTTTTATATTTTATTTATAATACTTGTGCTGAAGATATAAGATTAAAATTATTTTATGATTTCACAAATTATAAATTTTAATTAAAAGTAAAAATAAGATTTAATGAGGAGGTAAAAAATGAATTTAAGTCGTTTATATGAGCTGCAATTACGAGAGCTTGAGTTAAAGGTAGTAGATGGAAAGATAAACAAATTAGAGTCAGATGATCTTCTTTATAGGTTAAAACAAGAATATTCCGATTTAAAAAACCAATACTTACTGCTAAAAGAAAGCATAAGTGAAGAAAAAAAGCAGGGCGAGAATAAAAAAAAGAATATCAGACAATTGGAAGAAAATAAAAGTAATTATGAAAAATTAAAATATAGCGCTGAAATTAATAATGCAAAAAAACTAAAGATGATAGAAAAACAAATAGTAGATGTGGAAAACAATATAAAAAGTGAGATAAAAAAGATAGACGCACTAACAAATAAAATAAAAAAGACTAATATTGAAATGATTGATGTGAAAAAGAAATTGGCATTTATAAAGAATAAATTTGAAAAAACAAAAAATGAGAGAACCGATGAATTGGAAAGGTTAGCCAAAGAAAAGATAGAGATTAAGAAACTTACTGAGGAAATAAAGAAATCCATTGACGAAAATAGTTTAAGTGAGTATACTAAGCAAAAAAGATGGTTTAATGACCCAATTTCTCTTATAGTTTCACGAAAGTGTACCGGTTGCAGTGTTGGAATTCCATCAATTGATTATGAAGCTGTTAGGGATGGAGATGTTTTAAAATGCGAAAGCTGCGGCAGGTTTTTATTATATAAGAAAAAATCGGACTAGATATTACACTTTATTCCTTTGACATATTTATATTTACAATATATAATTTGTTTTGAAAAAGAAAAATGAGTAAACCAGATGATCGCATGTGAAATTTTTTTGCATGAGGAAAGTCCGGGCTCCAAAGGGCAGGGTGCCGGATAATACCCGGTAAAGGTGACTTTAAGGAAAGTGCAACAGAGAGATACCGCCCGGGGCTATACACAGCATCGGGTAAGGGTGGAAAGGTGAGGTAAGAGCTCACCGGTATATAGGCGACTATATAGCCATGCAAACCCCACTTGGAGCAAGACCAAATAGAGAAGCAGATGAAGTTGCCCGCTTCGCTTCCGGGTAAGGTCGCTAAAGTCTACCGGTAACGGCAGAACAAGATAGATGATCATCCAAGACAGAACCCGGCTTATAGGCTTACTCATTATGATTTGTGTATTTACGGCCTGATTTTAGGCTGTTTTTTTTTATAAAGATGATTATAATTGGCTTGCGAACAAACATATTTAAACATTATTGTTGCATAATGAAATATGACGGTAATTAATTTTGATTTATTAATTACCGTCATTTGGTTTGTTTTCTATAAGGTTAGCGTTTTGGCTATTTTTCTACTTTGAGATACTTTAATACTAGGGATGCTGCTTCCGCCCTTGTAAGGCTTTTATCAGGATAAAAATACCCGCTATTGCCTTTCATTATTTCAAGTCCTGTAACTATTGCCGCATAACCTTTTAATTCGTCAGTAATCATGTTATCATCTGCATATTTTACACAGAATATCTCTTGTTTACTTGCCAAAAATCCTAAGCCCATAGCATTGATAATCATTTTAGCGGCTTCGATTCTAGAAACCTGTGCTTCTAAATCTTTTTCACTTTCTTTGATGATCTTTCTTAAAATTGCTTGTTTATAATACTCTTCGTATTCTTCATCAGTGGACTCATTGTCAAGTGATAAGGGAATTATCGGATAATATGGTTGCAAAGATTTTATTAAAATGCTTATAAAATCTTTTTGTTTAATGTTTAAATTTGGAGAAAAGATCTCAGAATCCGCTTTTAAAATACCGGCCTCAATCAGTGCTAGAATATCATCTTCAGCCCAATGTCCTTCGATATCAATAAAACCGTTTTCATTTTTGTCTTTAATTATTTCTCCATCATAATCAAGTACCAGCCCTGTATACGGGTCAAGCATACCGGAAAATTGTTCAAATGCATATACGAGTCTCACAGTACTTTTAGCAGATTTAAATTCATAATTATAATGCATTATATATCTTAATCCAAAATCAACATTATTATAGAGGTTATCATAGGCTTCTTCAAGGGATAGGATGTTTTCAATCTTAGGGAATTCAATATTAGCCCAGTTGTTATAATAGTTCATAATATTTCCGGTAAAATTATTAACGGTAACTCTGAGGCTGTTGCCTTGGCAAATTATGCCATTAACTTTTCTGGTATAACTAAATTGATAGCTTTTAGGGTTGTCTATTTCATAATCCGGATCTTCAGTATTGTATTCCGTTTGTTTAAATTTCTCCGAAGCAATTTCTTTTAAAAAACTTTCTGCTAGAATCTTACATTGCTCTTTTGAATATTTAGGTTTACCCTGAGATAACTTATCTAAATTACTATCACTCTTGTAAAAATCTAAGACTTCTCCCGTAACCGCATCTATTGAAATACTTGAATAAGCATATTCTTCATTTTTAGAGTCATTATAATTCCAGTTTAAATTCCAACGGGCATTTTTCCCATTATCATAGCTATATAATGAGGCATATGTTAAACTTTGATTTTTGTTTATTAGGCAATATTTCTCTCCTATTTCCAAAGCTTCTTCCTTGCTTATATAGTCGGTAATATCCTCCGTGGCTTTTATTTCTTCCGGTGTCAAACTTTCCTGCTTACTGTTCATTATCGTACCACCGCCGGCACCTGCACCCATATCGTTAACACCATAATAAAGGTTTTTTATTATTTCTCCTGTAAAAGCATCAATGGGTCTGTTGCCGCCTTTTAAGCAATATACCAAAATAGCCTTATCTTTCTTTAGTTTGTTGTCATATCTAATAATATAAGATAGCTCCAAAGCGTTTTTTTCATTAAAAGCATTTTTTCCGTCTTCAATGCTGATAGCCTTAGCTGAAGCAGGAATTACTCCTTTATACCAATTAAAATTATAGTTTTTTAGTTCCAAAGAGTTTTTGTCTATTCCTATATTCACTCCATTTTCTTTGAAAGGTATACCATCAATAAGTCTAATATATTGAAAAGAATAACTGTCATAATCATATCCGTAATTGTTAAGCAGAGAAGGTTCCAAAAGTTTCATTTCATTGGATTTTTCCGGTTGCAGTCTATATAATATTTCTTTTGATGCCTTCAAGGCTTCTTCCCTGCTGTACATGGCAATTTTCGGCGGTTCAGCGTAAACAGGATCCCAACGATACATACTGCTTATATCACCTGTATCTGCATCCACGGACACATTAATGTTAGTATTAGTTTTTTTGGAGTTCCAACTAAGATTCCATTGTTTTTGGCCATCATCGGATTCATTATAACTTTGGTTAAAATCATAATCTACAGTATCTAAATCAAAACTTTTTTTTGCTATTTCAATGGCCTTTTTCAGGTCAATTTTTATATTTGTCGTATTGTCAGCAAATGTCGGTAAAATGTGTATTGATAGAAATACTATTACGAGAAGTAATGATATAATCTTTTTCATATTTATCCCCTTTCTATATGTAATCATAGATTTTATTTGACAATAGATTAAAATGCAATGATTTGCTTATTTAGACTGATTATAATGAAAGAAGTTCCAAATCTATTATATAATACAATTTTGATAGATATGAATAAATCTTTATATGATATTATTATGGTGAAGGTAGTACGAAAAAATGAACTATAACATTGCTTTGCTGCGTGGGAATAGAATTAATAGGAGAATGGCAAAGAGAAGGGAAATGCGAAACAGCTATAAGCGTAGTGATACACTTTAAATTTGTTACACATATTTCCTGTTTTTCTTAAGCAAAACTATTTTTTTTTATAAATAATTTATTACAATTAATATAGAAATAATTAATGCAATAAAGGAGTGTCTGAAAATGGTAAGTAATAGTCATTTTGATGAAAAGAATAAAGTAAAAGAACTTGTTAAAATAGGTCTTATGTCTGCACTGATATATATTTCAACGGCTGCAATCAATGTTCCTATAGGTCCCGGGGGCGTAATTCATCTTGGCGATAGCATGATTTTTGTGACTGCAATTCTTTTTGGCGGTAAAACAGCTGCTATTTCAGGTTCAATAGGTATGACCTTATTTGACTTATTATCGCCTTATGCGATATGGGCTCCCTTTACTTTTGCTGTAAAGGCTGTTATGGGATATATAGCCGGCACAATAAGTCACAGTAAGGATGGAAAAGGCAATAACTTGGGTAGAAATGTTTTGGCCATAATTATATCCGGTATATGGATGATATTCGGTTACTATATTGCCGAGGCAATTATATATGGGAATATTTTTGCACCTGTCGCTACAATCCCTGCAAACTTTTTTCAAGTTCTGGGCGGTGCAATAATTGCAATACCATTGACAATGCTAATTAAAAAAAGCGGATATTTCAAGTAATTTCAATTTAAAAAAAGGCAGATAAAGGGGTTAGTCCCTTTTATCTGCCTTTTTTTAAAAAATATTATATTTTGGTTAAACTATTCAAATTAGTTAATAATGATTCATAGGATAAATTATGTTTAGAAAAGGTGATGAGTTTGAAAAACAAAAATGATGAAAAAAAGCATAAGGTTTTTATAAAAAAATACAGATATAAATCAAAAGTACTTGTGGTTCTGATTTTTGTCATTTTTCTTTTAAGCAAGTTATCAGTTTTTAATTGCCTTGGTTTTATTGGAATGAATGAAGCCAAGTTAATTATTAAAGAATTTGAAAAGTGTTACTTATATAATGATGTTTTTAAGGATGAAAAATATATAGAAACGAAAAATAAGTTATTTATAAAAGGATTCACTACAAAAGCCAAAATATATGATTTAATATCTGAAGCAAAAGAGCTGGCTAAGGATAATACTACAGAATTCAGGTATGTAAATTTCTTGCAGGGTAAGTTTAGTCATTCGTTTAGCAAAGGTTCACCTATTAAAAGAAAACATCTAAACATAGATACCATTTATATCAGGCTGGATAATTTCCATGAAGGTACAGCACATAAATTTTCAAAAATATTGGAAAAAGAGGATGCCATGAACAGCCTTGTTTTAGATTTAAGAGGTAATAATATGGGCAGTTATATTGAGGCAATACAAATTGCCGACGATTTGCTGCCGGAAGGAAATATTATTGCACAAATTGAATGTTCAAATTCAAAGCATTTATATTGCTCAAACCCGTTTCATTACAATTTTGACAAGGTTTATATATTAGTTGATAACGAAAGTGGATATTGCACAGAAATTATTGCATTGGCATTAAAAGAAAATCTAAAGGATAAGGTGATGATTATAGGAAATGAAACTATGAAAATGAAGGTCGGTTTTGTTTTAAAAGAATACAATAGTAAAATCGCTATTAATATCGCCCATTTAAATTGGAATGTGAAAGGGAAAAGTGCTGCAGATCTAAGCAAGCATATTTATAATTATAATGATATTGAGTCAAAAGATAAAAATGATAATGTCAGTCTCGAGAAAATTATGGAGATAATTAAACAATAATATAGGCATTATAACTAATATTAAATATTATAGAGAACTATGGTAAAATTGAACCAAGGATTAAAGTTAGTTTTATTAATTTGGAGGTTTGATTTTATGAAACCTAAAGTTGCTATAATATTTAATGGTGGCACAATATCCATGTCTATAGATCCCCGTATAGGGGCAGCAATTCCATCCCTGTCAAATGATGAGATTATGTCTTTAGTAACAAATATTGATAAATTTGCTGTAATTGAATCTATAGATTTTTCTCAATTACCGGGTCCCCATATTACACCTCAAAAAATGATGGAGTTACAATCCCTTGTTTTAAAGACTGTTGAACGTGAAGATATAACAGGTGTAATTATTACTCATGGTACGGATACTTTGGAAGAAACAGCTTATTTATTGGACTTAACCTTAAATACACCTAAGCCGGTTATTGTTACAGGAGCTATGCGTAATAGTTCTGAGCTTGGCTATGACGGTCCATCTAATCTGGCTGCTTCAGTATGTACTGCTATATCATCGGAAGTAAAAAATAAAGGCGTTTTAATAGTAATGAATAATATAGTTAATGCAGCTTCTGAAGCAACTAAAACAAATACTTTAAGCCTAGACACGTTTAAATCAATAGAATTTGGCGCAATAGGTATAGTAGATAATGATAAGGTTATATTACATAGGAATGTGATGAATAGGCAATATATCCCTGCTGAAAGTATTGAACCTGCTGTTGATTTAATAAAATGTGCAGCAGGTATGGACTCAAAGTTTTTAAAATATTCAGTTGATACGGGAGCAAAAGGTATAGTTATTGAGGCATTAGGTAGGGGTAATATACCACCGGCAATGATTCCGGGCATTAAATATGCATTGGATAACGGTATTCCCGTAGTCATGGTTTCCAGATGTCCAACAGGGAGAGTCCTAGATACCTATGGATATGAAGGTGCAGGAAAACAACTGAGGCAAATGGGGGTAATATTAGGAGGGGATTTGCCCGGGCAAAAGCTAAGGATTAAGCTTATGTTAGCGCTTTCAATTTCAAAAAATATAAATGAAATTAGAAAAATTATTGAACAATATCATTATGTAGATTAATTAAAGTATGTACTAAAATATAGTTTTATCAAAGCCAAGCTATTAAATTAGGGCTTGGCTTTTTGTATTATTCCAGTTCATGAATATATAAAGTCAAATTTCATAAAATAACAAGGTACAGTTCAGTGAAATCAATTCGGCTAATCGAAAATAGAGGAGTGGTTAAAATTAAGGCTATAATAATGGCTGGAGGAAAAGGAACCAGATTACGTCCTTTAACCTGCGGTATTCCAAAACCGATGGTTCCGGTATTTGATAAACCGGTTATGGAGTATACATTAGAGCTTTTAAAGAAACATAAATTTAATGAAGTTGGTATTACTCTATCATATTTACCACAGATGATTATTGATAGCTTTGGAAAGGGTAATGATTATGATTTAAATATTAGTTATTTTATAGAAAAAACGGCACTTGGTACAGGTGGTTCAGTAAGAAATACTGATAATTATCTAGATGGCACTTTTATGGTGATAAGCGGTGATTCATTAACAGATTTAAATTTGGATAAGGCAATTGAATTTCATAGAAACAAAAGTTCAAAAGCAACAATTGTTTTAAAAAGGGTACCGATTCCTATAGAATATGGTGTAATTATTACCAGGCAAGATGGCAGAATAGTACGATTTTTTGAAAAGCCAAGCTGGGGGGAAGTCTTTAGCGATACTGTAAATACCGGCATATATATACTGGAACCTGAAGTTATTCAATACTATAAAAAAGGTGATGTTTTTGATTTTAGTAAAGATCTGTTTCCCAGGTTATTAAAAGATGGCATACCGATGTACGGGTTTATAACTAATGATTATTGGTGTGATATTGGTGATTTATCATCTTACAGACAGACTCATTTCGATATTTTGGATAATAAAGTAAGAGTTAATATAGGTAAAAAAGAAATTGAGAAAGGTATCTGGATGGGGGAAGAAGTATTTCTGGGAAATAGAATAAAACTTATAGCACCTATATATATAGGAAATAATACAATTATTGAAAATGATGCATATGTTGATTCATATTCGATAATTTCAGGTAATTGCAAAATTAGTGAAAGAAGTAAGATAAAAAGAAGCATCATATGGAAAGGTGTAGAAATAGGCGAAGACACAAATATAACAGGTTCTGTTATTTGCAGCAATTCTATTGTTAAGAACAATGTGAGTATATTTGAAAATACTGTAATTGGTCAAGATACAGTATTATTAGATAATTCTATTATAAAACCTGATATAAAAATTTGGCCTGAAAAAAAGGTTTATGAAAACACAATTGTTTCACAAAATATAATATGGGGTACAAAAGCGTCAAGAAGTGTATTTGGTGTAAAAGATATTTCGGGAGTATTGAATCAAGAAATTACTCCTGAATTTTGTATAGGATTGGGTTCAGTATTCGCTTTAACTATCGGTACAAATAAAACCTTAGTTATAAGCAGCGATAATAAAAACCAATCTGATGTTATAAAAAGCTCAATAGTATCCGGTATTTTAGCTGCAGGTACTCAATGTATAAGCTTAAATAATAGCTTAACTCCAATGACAAGGTTTGGTGTAGTTTATCATAATGCCGCCGGTGGTATTTATATCTATACTTCCAGCGAAAAACCTTATAAAACCCATATTGAGTTTTTTGATAGTAAGGGTATAAATCTAAATAGGAGTTTGGAAAGAAAAATTGAAATTCTATTAAACTCCGGGGATTATAACAGATGTGACATAAAAGATATTAAAGCTTTCACAGAGATAGATAATTTTAGAGAAATATATTTAAAACAAGGGTTAAGCCTTCTAGCAGATATTAATAAAGTTAGAAACAGACATTTTAAGATAATTTTAACATCTCAATCAGAAAATGCGGTAAATATTGCAAATGCATTGCTGGATTACTTAGGATGCGATGTTAGTTCACTATGGGGCAATATTGAGAACAATGCTTTTGCGAGTATTGTATCAGATAGAAAAGCAGACTTAGGGGTAATAATAAATGAAAATGGTGAAAAACTGATACTAGTAGATGAAAGCGGAAAAATTTTAAATAATGAAGAATACTTATTGTTATCAGAATTAATTGCAATACGGGGATACAAGATTAATAGGATAGTGTTTCCTCATGCATTTCCTACAACAGCTGAAGAAATAGCCGGTAGTTATGGGGCTGAGGTATTGAGAACATCTTCGGATACTTCAAGTATAATGAATAAAATATATCAAATAAACATAGAAAAGGAAAAACCGGCAGTTCAATATATATTAAACTATGATGCTATATGGTCTTTAGGATATATATTGAGTTTTTTAACAAAAGAGAAATCCAGTCTAAAAGAAGTTATTCTAGAAATTCCTGAATTTTATTTTACTAAAAATGAAATTCCCTGTGATTGGGAAGACAAGGGAAGGATTATAAGGAAGATGGTGGATAATGCAAATAAAGAAGAGCAGGAAATGTTAGAGGGTGTAAAGATAAAGGATCATAGAGGATGGGCTTTGATTCTTCCTGATAATGAAAAACCCTTATTTAATATCTATACGCAAGGGGTCTCTCAAGAGATGGCGAAGGAGTTATCTGCTGAATTAACAGATAGAATATCGAATTTATTAAAAAGGCAGGGTTTTAAAAATACAAAAGATTTTTGAGAGGTGTGAATTAAGGTAATGATAGATTTGATAAAGAACAAAAATAAACTCCTTAATGATAACATCTATGATATAAAAGATGTGCTTTTGAAAAAAGAAGAACTTTTAAATCACGCAATTCAATTAGCTCAAAACCATAAGGTAGAAAAAAGACAAAGATCAACAAAAATGCTAGCTGGAAGAATGGATAAGAGCTATGAGGGTATATTTAGAATATATAAAGAGCTAAATTCAATTACAAATAATGGAGGCGATTTATCACCTGCTTCAGAATGGTTGCTGGATAACTTCTATAAAATAGAGGAGCAAGTAAAGGATGTAAGACAAAGTTTAAGCACTGATAGATTTGTTAAACTTCCTTCTTTGATGGGTGGACATTTAAAAGGATATCCTAGGGTTTATGCTATTGCTTTAGAATTAGTTTCCCATACAGATGGTAGAGTAGAAGAAGATTTATTGATAGATTTCTTGAAGACATATCAAAGCATTCAGATTTTGTCTTTGTCTGAAACATGGTCTTTGTCCCTTATGATAAGAATTGCATTAATAGAGAATATAAGAATAATTTGCGGAGATATTTATAACACTCAATACCATTGGGCTTTAGCGGAAAACACTTTAAAGCTTGACAAAGAATTGATGTTTGAAAATATTAACAATAATATTGATGAGAATTTTGATATATCATATATTGAACATATATTAGCAAGGATTAGACGAGAAGGACAAAATCTGCCGGATATATTGGATTATATTGAATTAAAGTTGGAAGAGTATAATACATCTATTAATGATATTATAAAGAATGAGCATAAAAAGCATGCAATAAGACGAATTTCAATTGGTAATTCGATAACGGGACTTCATGAGATTTCAACATTAAACTGGAATGATATATTTGAAGCAATAAGCATAGTTGAGGAAAAGTTAAGGAAAGATCCGAGTAAAGTTTATTCAAATATGGATTTTGAATCAAGAGATTACTATAGGAAGACTATAGAAAAAATATCAAAGCAATGGAAAGTTCCGGAGGTTAGAATAGCAAATCAGGCAGTTAAACTGGCATTAGAAGCTGATAGTGAAAGAAGGGACAGTAAAAAGAATCATGTAGGTTATTATTTGGTAGATAAAGGTAGAATAAAGCTTTTTGAAAAACTAAAACTTGGTAAAGACTATTTGAGGTTAGATTCAACAGCTTTGTATATTATGCCTATTCTTATTTTGGCTATTCTTATTACATACTTTATTATAAATACTTTTCTAAAAAACATAGAATGGGTAAAGCTATTATTAATAGCGCCATTTTTGTTTATTTCTATTTCTGATATATCAGTTCACTTCATAAATTATCTATTTATGAAAGCATATCCGGTATCATTGTTACCTAGATTAGAATTTAAAGAAGGCATACCAAAAGAAGCAATGACTATGGTTATAATGCCTGCTTTGCTAACTGATAAAAAAAGTGCCAAAGAACTAATAGAAAAGATGGAGGTATACTATTTAGCAAATAAGGATAAAAATATATTTTTTGCTTTAGTTGGTGATTTTGTTGATTCTAATAAAGAGAAAGAAAAGAAAGATGAAAGTATTGTTAACGAAGCATTAAGTGGAGTAAAAATTTTAAATGATGTTTATTCTAAAGAAGGAGAAAGATTTTATTATTTCCATAGAAAAAGAATTTTTAACAAGATTCAAAATAAATGGATGGGATGGGAGCGAAAAAGAGGGGCTATTATAGAATTTAATAATATGATAAGAGGAAAGGATAATACATTTCATATAAAGACAGGTGATATTTCGAAGTTAAAGGATTTAAAATATATAATAACAATTGATTCCGATACTAATCTAAAGATGAACAGCGCAAAAAAGTTAATTGGAATCATTGCACATCCTTTGAATAGAGCTGTTTATGACGAAGACAAAGGAATAATTGTAGACGGTTATGGAATAATTCAGCCCAGGATAGGCCTTAATATAGAAGATGCAAATAGAACCGGATTTGCCAGAGTTTTTTCTTACAGTGTCGGCATTGATCCGTACTCTACTGCAGTTTCTGATATTTATCAAGATGTTTTTGGAGAGGGCATTTTTACCGGTAAAGGCATTTATGATTTAGATTATTTTAATAAGGTAATGGAAGGAAAAATAGAAGAAAATACAATTCTAAGCCATGATCTATTAGAAGGAAGCTTAATGAGAACAGGTTTAGCCACGGACATTGAGTTGATTGATGGATATCCTACTAAATATAAATCATATATTATGCGCCTACATAGATGGGTAAGAGGTGATTGGCAATTAATAAAATGGCTGTTTAGTAAAAAATATCTATCATCACTTTCAAAGTGGAAGGTATTGGATAACCTTAGAAGAAGTTTTATAGCTCCTTCACTATTTATTTTTATGCTGATAGTGTCAATAATACCTGAAACAAATGTATATATATCTATTGGCATTCCTCTATTTATTTTATACTTCCCCAATTTGCTTTGTCTGCCAAATTTGCTAATGAGTAAGAAGAAATATTTAGTAGAATGCATTTTGATTTTGAAAAAAGGGCTTTATCAATTAATAATTCAATTTGCATTTTTACCATATAATGCTTATATGATGATAGATGCAATAGTTCGAACCCTATCTAGGGTATTTGTTTCGAAAAAGCATTTACTGGAATGGGTTACCGCCGCAGAAGTAGAAAGAAAATTGGGGGATAGCATTAAGGACTATGTTGTAAGAATGAAGACTTCTTATGCATTAACAATTCTTTTTTTTATTTTAATTCTGATCTATAATCAGGCTAATTTAATATGCTTTTTACCGCCAATTTTTCTATGGCTATTATCTCCCTATATAGCTTATAAGATAAGTAAATCTGATGATAAGGCAGAAAAGGAAATAGGCAAATTTAATTTAAAAATTCTAAAACGAATTAGTAGAAAAACTTGGGCTTACTTCGAAGATTTTGTTAGAGAAGAGTATAATTATTTGCCGCCTGATAATTTCCAAGAGTATCCTTTTAAAGGAGTAGCCTTAAGGACTTCACCTACAAATATAGGCTTATATTTAGTTTCTCTTCTTTCGGCAAGAGATTTTGGTTATATTACTACTTCTCAATTTGCAGTAAATACAGAAAAAACTTTAAAAGTAATAGAAAAAATGGAAAGCTGGAGAGGTCACTTATTCAACTGGTATGATATAAAAACACTTGAGGTGTTAAGGCCACAGTATGTTTCTACAGTAGATAGCGGAAATTTCGTTACATACTTATTACTGCTAAGACAAGGATTAAGTGAATACTTAAACAAACCTATTATTGATGAAAAAGTAATAAATGGTCTCCATGACACGACAATGATTTATAATCAAGATTCGGAAATTTTAGAAATTTTATTTGAAAAATTAAAAAATTCAAAGGCTCCACAGATGATTTGTATATTAAATGCTATTAAGGAATTAAGTGAGAATAAGAATGAGTGTTATGAATCACAAGAAAAGGTTTTACAGTTTATTGAATCAATTAATAATGATATAAAAAAATACTATTTAAGTATTGATATTATAGAAAGAATTACTAGGTTGATCTCGGATGATAAATCATATAGCAAATTACAGAAATATTTAGAGGAACTTTTATATAACCCTTCATTATTAAGTTTGAATAAAATTTATAGGGAGATTTTAGAAAACCTATCTTTTACAAAAGCTCTGATCTTCAATGATAATAAAGAAAATCAGTATTTTTTAAAATTAAAAGAAGAGCTGGAAAAGGTTAGTGCAAATACATGCTCTCTTATTCGACAAATAGAAGATCTGATATATAGAATTGATAACATTATTGAAAATATGGAGTTTAATCATCTATATGATAGTAAAAGGAATTTATTTTCAATAGGTTTTGATGTGGAAAAGGAAAGGATAACTAATTCCTATTATGATTTATTAGCTTCAGAGGCAAGAATAGCCAGTTACTGGGCAATAGTCAAGGGGCATGTTCCGCTAAAGCATTGGTATAAGCTTGGCAGGTCTTTAACAAAAATTGACGGTTCTAGGGCTCTGGTTTCATGGTCAGGAACAATGTTTGAATATTTTATGCCTGCTTTAATTTTAAAAAACTATAAAGGAACTTTACTAAATGAAACATATAATGCAGTTGTAAAGTCGCAGAAACTTTATGGTAGCAGATTAAGCATACCTTGGGGAATTTCAGAATCCGGCTTTTTTTCTTTTGATTTTAATTTGAATTATCAATATAAAGCTTTTGGGATACCGGATTTGGGGTTGAAAAGAGGCTTAATAGAAGATATTGTTATATCATCATATTCTACATTTCTAGCATTAAAAGAAGATTCTGACGGGTCAATTGAAAATATTAGGAGGTTAGTATCTTATGAAATGGAAGCTGGATATGGGCTTTATGAATCATTGGATTTTACTCCAAACCGATTAAGGAAAGGGAAGAAAAAAGAAGTAGTCAAAAGTTTTATGGCCCATCATCTAGGTATGAGCATATTAGCATTAAATAATTTTTTAAACAAAGACGTAATGATACACAGATTTCATAGTCATCCCATTATAAAAGCAGGGGAATTTATGCTTCAAGAAAGAATTCCTATCAAATCTATTATCACAAAAGAATACAAAGAATGGTTGGAGGAAAAAGGAAGCCTTGGTAAAGACTATGTTGAACCTGTAAGAAGTTATGAATCACCTGATTTTGTTCCGCCTCCATGTCATTTATTATCAAATGGAACTTATTCTTTGTTAATAAATACAAGGGGAGGGGGTTATAGTAAATTTAATGATGTAATGATAAATAGATGGAGAAATGACTACTTGGAAAGAGAATACGGAAGCTTCATATTTATAAAAAACATGAAATCCGGTAAGGTTTGGTCTGCTTCTCACAAGATACTAGATACCGAACCTGATGGATATAGGGTATCATTTTTACCATCCGGAGCAGAATTTATGCGAAAAGATGATGATGTAAATAGTATTATGGAGATATTTATTTCACCTGAGGATAATGTAGAAATAAGAAGATTAAAAATTGAAAACCATAGTATTGAGGATATTATATTTGAAATAACCAGTTATTTTGAATTGTCTTTATCTTCTATGGAAAGTGATATAGCACATAGAGTGTTTTGTAATCTGTTTATTAGAACAGATTTCTTGCCGGAATATGAAAGTATTGTTGCGACAAGAAGACCTAGAGAACATAGAGAAGGGGAAAAACACTCCTTTCATTCTGCAATTTATGAAGGAGAAACAATCGGGCCTACACAGTATGAAACCAGCAGGGAAAATTTTATAGGTAGAGGACATGATATTCACAATCCCGTTTTATTAGACCAGCCTCTTACAAATACGATAGGAATTGTATTGGATCCATGTATGAGTATAAGAAAAAGGATAAAGGTTTCAGCCGGAAACACAGCTACGGTTTCCTTCGTCACCGGTTATGGATCCACGGAATCGGAACTTAAGGACTTGTGCGGTAAATACAACGAGATATCATCAATTAGAAGAGCTTATGAATTATCTATAACACGAAGTCAAGTTGAGTCGGCCTATTTATCTTTGTCTTCAAAAGAAATACTATCTTTTGATAATATGATATCCCATTTAATATATAAAAGCCCTTCAAAACGACAATATGAAGACTTAATAAAAAGAAATAAAAAAAGCCAAACTTCACTTTGGGCTTATGGGATATCCGGCGACTTTCCAATAATACTAATAACTGTAAAACAGGAGCAGGATATACAGGCGATAAAACAAGGCTTAAAAGCATTTGAATATTTAAACATAAAAGGTTTAAAAGTTGACTTAGTGATATTAAATGAAGATGAATCCGGTTATTTGCAACCTTTAAGAACAATGATAAACGATATTGTAGAAAAAAGCAGCGGAAGATATTTGGCCAGTAAAGATAAAGGAATATTTATAAGGGATTTATCTAACATGCATTATGATGATGTTTTACTTTTATATGCATCTGCCGGGATAATTTTAAAAGGCGGCGAAGGGCCTTTTAGAAAACAACTGAAAACTATAAAACAAGAATTTCCAAGTGATAAAAAACCGAAGGGTATGGAAAACATTCACAAAGTTGTGGATCCAATTGAAAATAATCTAATTTTTTTTAATGGGTATGGAGGTTTTAGCCCAGTAGGAAATGAATATATAATTAAATTAGATGTAGATGTGAACACGCCGGCCCCATGGATTAACATAATAAGTAATATTGATTTAGGGTTTATGATTTCAGAAAGCGGTGCCGGGAGCACTTGGTCTGAAAATAGCAGGGAAAACAAGCTCACTCCATGGAGTAATGATCCTATTATAGACGATATTGGTGAAATAATATATTTAAAGGATTTGGATAAGGGAAATGTTTGGACTATAACTAAAAAGCCTATTAAAAGTGAGGTAATGTGTAAGATTAGACATGGGTGGGGTTATTCTATATTTGAAAAAGACTATCTTGATATAGAGCATGAAATGACAGTATTTGTTCCTATAAAAGATAGAGTTAAAATAAGCTTAATAAAACTGAGAAACAAGAGCTCCAAAAGAAGGAAATTACAGCTTACTTATTATGTTGAGCCTGTGCTGGGAGTACACGAATATTATACAAAACAAAATATTATTACAGAATTCGATAAGAATAATAATATTTTTCTTATTAAAAACTTTTTTAATAGCGAATTTCACAATAGGGTAACATTTATGTTTTCTACAGAAAACATAGATTCTTATAGCGGAGATAAGGTTGGATTTTTAGGAATTAATAGTGATAAAGGGTTTCCATTGGGACTATTGAATGAAAAGCTTAACAGTAATACCGGGGCTAGTTATGAGCCTTGCGGAATAATACGGATTATAGTAGATATTGAAGCAAATGAAGAAAAAGAAATAGCTTTTTTTCTTGGTCAGGTTTTTGATGAAGGAACATTATTAGATTACATAATCAGGTATTATAGATTGAACTATACAAAAATGCAGCTTAATAAGGCAAAAAAGTTTTGGTATGATGAAGTTTTAAATACTATAAAAGTGAATACTCCCGATTCCACAATGAATTTATTGCTAAATGGCTGGTTAGTATATCAAGTAATTAGTTGTAGATTATGGGGTAGATCCGGGTTTTATCAATCAGGCGGTGCTTTCGGGTTTAGAGACCAACTTCAAGATGCGACTAATATAGGTTTGATTTTGCCTCAATTGCTTAAAAATCAAATATTACTCCATTCTCAGCATCAATTTAAGGAAGGTGATGTTCAGCATTGGTGGCACCCTTTAGAATGCTGTAAGGGTGTAAGAACCAGATTTACCGACGATTTATTGTGGCTTCCGTATGCAGTAATAGAATATACAGAAATAACAGGTGACTTTTCTATACTTAAAATGGAAGAAACTTTTTTAGAAGACAATATTCTAAAAGATGGTGAGGATGAAAGATATGGAACACCCAACGTATCAACAGAGAAGGGGACTATTTATGAACATTGCAATAGAGCAATTGAAAAAAGCTTAAAATTCGGTTCTCATGGCCTACCTCTTATGGGTTCAGGAGATTGGAACGATGGTATGAATATGGTAGGAAATAAGGGAAAAGGCGAGAGTGTTTGGTTAGGCTTTTTCCTATATGATATTCTTAAAGGATATACTAAATTATGCGCATTGATGAATGATAAAGAAAGAGAGATAAGATACAATAATGAGGCTGATAGATTAAAAATTAATATAGAAGAAAACGGTTGGGATGGAAATTGGTATAAAAGAGCATTTTTTGATGATGGCACGCCTCTAGGTTCATCGGAGAATAGTGAATGCGCTATTGATTCTATAGTACAAAGCTGGGCGGTATTATCTGAAGCTGCAGACTATACCAGATGTATAAAAGCCATGGATTCTCTTAAAAACTATTTGATTAAAGAGGATGCAGGTATAATACTATTGTTTACACCGCCCTTTGACAAAGGCGATAAAAATCCCGGATACATTAAATCATATGTGCCGGGTGTAAGAGAAAACGGAGGACAATATACACACGCAGCTTCTTGGGTAATATGTGCTTTCGCGTCTTTAGGTCAAGGCAACACGGCATGGAAATTATTTAATATGATTAATCCAATTAATCATACCCGCACTTTAAAAGAGTGCAGTATTTATAAAACTGAACCTTATGTTATGTCGGCAGATGTATATTCAGTAAATCCCCATGCAGGGAGAGGAGGTTGGTCTTGGTACACCGGTGCGGCAGGTTGGTATTATAAAGCAGGCCTTGAGTATATATTAGGATTTAGAAAAAGACAAGATATGCTTTATATTAATCCATGTATTCCAAATCATTGGGAAAGGTTCAATATAGAATACAGATATGGTAGCGCAAAATATAATATAAATGTAACAAATCCGGAGGGTCTTAACAAAGGAGTGAAATCTATAACTGTAGACGGTGTTAACCAAAAAGACGGTATAAAGCTGATAGATGATAATAATATTCATGAGATTTTAGTAGTAATGGGTTAGAAGCTTTTTATATATTGCTTAATTAGTGAAATCATATTAGAATAACAAATGAAAAAGAAAGTGGGGGTGGTATTTTGTTATCGGATACTGTTAGAAAGTATTATATTGGAGATTGTGATTTAAATTGCGCAGAAGCTATGTTATATGCAGCAAATGAGGAATATGGAATGTTGCTGGATAAAAAAGCATTAAAAACAATGGCTGCTTTTGGGGGCGGAATGGGCATAGAAGAAGCGTGCGGTGCAATGACAGGCGGTTTGGCTGCATTGGGAGTATTATTTGTAAAGGATAGAGCTCATGAAAGTGATAGAATTAAAAGGTTATCCAAAGAGTTTATCGAAGCTTTTAAAGAAAAATTAAGCACCGAAAATTGTAGGAAACTAAAGGATATACATAGGGAAGATGCAAGTAAGTGCGAGTACATTGTGGTAACTGCAGCGGAGTTACTGGATAAGATAGTAGATAGAGAGGGCTTTCGGGGTTAAAACCGGAAGCTTTTGATTTATAAATTTTTAGTATTATATAGATTTAAACCATTTGAGTGGTATTATATATAATATAGATAAATAAAATATTTGCTTTAATTTCTTAAAAGACGGATATTTTTTGAATTTATTGCGTCTATATATATTTGGTGGAGGTGATTTTTATAGATCCTTTGATGAGTTTAAAAGAAGTTAGAAAAGTCTATAGAATTGGTAATGAAAAAGTTGTTGCATTGGACTCTATTAGTCTGGATATAGAAAAAGGAGAAATATGTTGTATATTAGGCACATCGGGTTCAGGAAAATCAACACTGCTAAACATGATGGCTGGGTTAGAAAAGCCTACACATGGAAGTATTAATATAAAAGGTAAGCCTATAGAAAGAATGTGTGAGAACGCATTGGCTAGATTTCGAAGAAATAATATCGGTTTTATTTTTCAATCATATAATTTAATACCAACACTTACAGCGCAAGAAAACGTTAGCCTTCCTTTAGTTTTTAGAGGAATTGATAGAAATAAAAGAAACATCAGAGCCAAAGTTTTTTTAAAGCAGGTTGGGTTGGAAAAGCATGTTCGACATAAACCCAGCCAAATGAGCGGAGGTCAACAGCAAAGAGTTGGTATTGCAAGGGCGTTCATTGGTAATCCGGATATAGTATTTGCTGATGAAATGACAGGGAATTTAGATTCCAAGACTTCGGAAGAAATAATGCAATTGGCAACTAATATTACTAAAGAAAATAATCGTACCCTTGTTGTTGTGACTCATGATATAAGTATTGCAAAGTACGCAGATAGGATTATCTATATTAAAGACGGCAGCATTGAAAAAGTAGAAAGAATCGGTAATATATAGGGGGTAAATATTTTTGAAAAAAAAGATTTTAGTAATTATAGCTTTCGTTATATTATTCCAAGGGCTGTTTTTTATTGGTGAGATTAGTTGGGCAGACACACGAAATCCAAAATTAATTATATCCGGAGGAAAAATTCCTGTTCTAAACGGAGGGGAAGAAGCCAGAATCAATATTCCGATAGAAAACATTGGAGCTGCAGCTGCAAGAAATGTACAAGTGATTATGCAACTTGATGATGATTCACCATTTGAAATGGAAGAATTAAATACTACATATACTATAAATAGAATTAATGCAAGACAGTCTGATAACGCAGTATTTAAAATTAAGGTATCGGAAAATGCTGCAGATAAAGTTTATTCCATAAAGCTGCTTTATTATTATAGTAATATGTCCGGTACTGATATATTTGAAGATTCTGATACAATAAAAGTAAAGGTTCAAAATTCTAAAAACCCACCAAAGTTAATTTTATCTGCGGTAGGTTACGGAGACACGCCATTGGTTGTAGGTGAAAACAATACTGTATCTATGGTAATAAGAAACAAGGGATTTTTGGAGGCCAAGGATATTAGTATCTCTCTAAAAGGTTTAAGCACAAACGGATTTACACTGTATAAATCTTCGAACAGCAAGCTGCTGCCTGATTTAGAGGGTAATAAAGTTGTACAAGCAGATTACATAATCATACCTTCTTTGTCCATGGAAACAGGCAACTATGACTTGACATTAAAGATTGATTACAAAGACAGTAGTAACAGCACTTATTCAGAGGAGGTTTTATTCTTTTTACCGGTAAAGGGGTTGGATACAAACATATCTGATATTGTTATAGAAAACATTTCAGTGCCAGATGAAGAAATAAGCGTAGGGAAAGATTTTTTAATAGCCTTTGATATAGTTAATAAAGGTGACATTGAAGTGGATGATGTTAAGGCAAGTTTAGTCTTGGACAAAGAGATCATATGTAAATCACTGAATATTAACAGTATAGGAAAACTGGCTAAAGGCCAATCAGAGCGCATTGAGTTTGTGCTTTATGCAACTAATGAATCCGTAACTAAAAATTATCCAATACAAATAAATATTGAATTTGAAAGTGGAGCAGGAGAAAAAAAGATAAAAAACAATTTAACACAGTATTCAGGTGTGTTCGTAAATAAAGGCAGTATCGGCGGTACTCCAAGAATCATAGTAGATAAATATAATATAGACCCGGGTATTATAAGAGCCGGAGATGTATTTCAATTAACTATGTCATTGTTAAATACCAGTGCATCATATGCAGTAAGTAATATTAAAGTATCTTTGGTTAGTGATGATGGAGTATTTAATCCTGTAGATAGTAGTAACACCATTTTTATAGAAAGTATAGGAGCTAAGGAAAACATACAAAAAGTATTTACTCTTATGCCAAAAAGAGATGCGGAGCATAAAACCTATGGTATATCGGTTAATATTGATTATGAAGATGAAAAAGGCGTTCAGATTAATTCCAATGATATGATAAGTGTTCCTGTAGTCCAGCAAGTAAAATTAGTTCTAGGTGATTTGATTACACCCCCTGAAGTTTTTTTAGGACAACCCTTTCCTGTTTCAGTTGAATTTTTTAATATGGGTAAAACATTACTATATAATTTAATGATTAGAACAGAAGGAGATTTTACTACGCAAAACTCCAATTATTATGTGGGTAATTTTGAATCGGGAAGCACTGATAGCTATGATGTCGGTATTGTTCCGGAACAAGAAGGAATGCTTAAGGGGAATATAGTTTTTTCCTTTGAAAATGCAGTGGGGGAGTTATTCGAAGAAATTAAGGAATTTGAAGTAAATGTAGTACAGATGCCAATGGAACCTATGCCGAATCCGGATTTTGATGATAGTATGGGAAATGGAGGAAGTGGTGGTAAATTGTCAAAATATATGAAGAACCCTTATGTTATTGTCGCCATTATATTATTAGCAGCAGGTGTTGTCATCAAAGTGAAAAAGACTCAAAAAAAGAAAAAAGAGATGTGGTTGGATGAATAGTATTGATGTAATAAATATGGGTGTCAGAAATATGTGGAGACGCAAGACAAGGACGATTTTAACCGTTTTAGGAGTTATCATAGGCACTTGTTCAATAGTTATAATGCTTTCACTTGGTATTGGAATGAATGAAAACTTCAAAAAGGAAATAGAAAGAATGGGTAGCCTGAATATAATTAATATTGATGTAAATTATATGCCGCCGGATATAAGCACCGGTGCAGGTGGAGTGAACAAAGAAGTTAGCCTTGATGATAAGGCTTTGTCTAGGATAAATGAGATTGAAGGTGTGGATGCAGTCACACCGATTATGTACAGTTATTGGAAATTCGGATTGGGTAAGCTAATAGGGAGCTTCAGTGTTATAGGGATTGATTCAAAGGTAATGGAAAAGTTTGATTTTAAAATTGAAGAAGGCAGGTTTTTAGATGAAAGCGATAAGGCTTCTTTGGTGTTTGGTTGTTATCTACCGGATTGGTTTTATAATCCTAAAGCCAATTATTATTATGGAGGATCAGTGGAAAGACCGAATCTTATTAGTGACAAGATTATAATGACAATGAATATGGAGTATGGTGAAAAAAGATCCGGAGGACAAAGAAATAGAAGTAATAAACCTATGCCTGAGTATAAAGTAAAAGGTGTAGGCCTATTAAAACAAAGTAATAGCGAAAAAGATTATAATGCTTATATGGATATAGTACAGTTAAAAAAAATGGTTGAGGAAAGTAATAAGGCGCAAGGCAGACAACAAGGGGGCTATAGCTTTTATCCCCAAATGTCCGGTGATGGTTATCAAAATGCAATGGTAAAAGTAAAAAATATTAAAGATGTTAAGAAGATTCAAGATCAAATTAAGGAAATGGGCTTTGGTACTTATAGTCTTACAGATATATTAGAATCTATGCAAAAAGCTTCTGCCGGCATACAGGCAGTTCTTGGAGGTATCGGTGCTGTTTCTCTTTTAGTTGCAGCTATTGGAATTGCAAATACAATGATTATGTCAATATATGAGCGAACAAGAGAAATAGGAGTTATGAAAGTTCTTGGAGCTGAGTTAGCTGATATTAAAAGACTATTTTTGTTTGAAGCAGGCCTTATAGGTTTTGCAGGTGGTATCGCCGGTATAGCATTTAGTATACTCATTTCATTTTTATTAAATAATGCGGGATTGTCTTTATTTATAAATCTATTTGGGTATATGGAAGAAGGAAGTAAAATATCCATTATACCATTGTGGTTAATACTTACATCTATCGTTTTTGCAACAATAATTGGTCTTATTTCTGGTTACTATCCTGCACGCAGAGCTATGAAATTGAGTGCATTGGAAGCTATTAGAGCAGAATAATTATATATAAGTAATAAATTTCAAACACATTAATGCACTTATTTTTCCTATGTATTTTTTAACATACTTATTGAAATATTAAGATATAGATGTTTGCATTGAGCAGAAAGTCTTGACATGAGATACACCTTATTGTTATATATAGTATAGAACATATAAATTGCATTGCAATTTAATAATAAACAGGAGGTTGTTATATGAGCATTAAAGTAGCAATTAATGGATTTGGCAGAATCGGCAGACAGATTACAAGGATGGCCGCTGACGATTGGAAGGATGGAGAAATAGAGCTGGTAGCGATTAACGCAAGGGCAAATACAAGTACTTTGGCACATTTGTTCAAATATGATTCCGCATACGGAATATTTGACGGTACTGTAGATGTTAAAGAAGATGCTCTAATAATTAATGGTAAGGAGGTAAAAGTTTCTGCTATATCGGAAGCTGTAAACCTTCCTTGGGGAGAACTAGGTATAGATATAGTAATAGAATCAACAGGAGTGTATACACAAAGAGAAAAAGCTATGGAACATATTAAAGCCGGAGCAAAAAAGGTTGTCATTACAGCACCCGGAAAAGATGAAGATGTTACTGTAGTGCTTGGTGTAAATGAAAATGATTATAAGCCTGAGAGCCATAATATAATATCGAATGCTTCTTGTACTACAAATTGTTTGGCCCCTGTTGCTAAAGTATTACATGAGAAATTTGGTATAATAAATGGGTTTATGACTACCATACACTCATATACTAATGACCAAAAAATATTGGATAAAACACATAAGGATCTTAGAAGAGCACGATCTGCAGCAGAATCAATTATTCCTACTACTACAGGAGCTGCAAAAGCAGTAGGTAAAGTGTTGCCTGATTTAAATGGCAAACTAAATGGATTATCGCTTAGGGTTCCAACACCGACAGTGTCCATAACTGATCTTGTTTGTAACTTTGAAAAAGATGTTTCCATTGAATCCATAAATAAAGCTTTAAAAGAAGCATCAGAGAATGAACTAAAGGGTATTCTCGGATATTCTGATGAACCATTAGTATCTATGGACTATAAAGGCGACAATCGTTCTTCAATAGTGGATGCATTATCAACCATGGTAATGGGTGATAAAATGGCTAAAGTTATGGCTTGGTACGATAATGAATGGGGCTATTCTCGTAGAACGGTTGATTTAGTAGAGTATATAGCTAAAAGGATGTAAAAGCTAAACAATTATAAATATTTTATTTTAAAAATATATAGAAATTTAAAGGCTTTGCATGATTATTAATCAGATTTTCACGCAAAGCCTTTAGGATAAAAGGATATTTTATAATATTAATTGGGAAGTGATTTAGTGGGGGATAAAAAAGAATGGATATTAATAATAAGGAAATTACCTTCATTGTTTTTTGGTCTATTCTTATATGCTGTTGGCATGGGAGTTGTTCTATATGCCAGTCTAGGGACTAGTCCTTGGGAAACATTCAGTTTAGGTATAATAAATTATATACCTTTAACTTTTGGTCAGGCGTCTCAAATAATCGGTTTATTTGTTCTAGTTGCATCATTTTTTATTGGTGTTATCCCCGGTATAGGGAGCATTTTGAATATGTATTTTATCGGTTTTTTCTTTGATCTGGTAGATAATATGGGGATGTTTAAAACACCTGTAAGCCTTGTAGGAAAACTGTTTTCTTTGATAATAGGGATATTTATTCTCGGGTGGGGTACTTATTTTTACTTAAGAGTTGAATTGGGAGCCGGCCCTAGGGATGGTCTTATGGAAGGGTTAGTTAAAAAGTTCCAAAAACCTGTCTGGCTTATCAGAGGTGTTATTGAGATTACAGTATTAACAATTGGATATTTTCTTGGTGCTCCTGTTGGTGTAGGTACATTGATAACAGCATTTACTGTTGGTTTTTCAGTGCAATTAGCTTTTAAAATTGGGAAATACGATTCTAGAACTGTGGAACATGAAAATGTAATAATAATGTTTAAAAGATTAAGTAGTAAAGAAGAAAAGGCAGTGTGATAAAAATTATTTTGTTAAATCCTTAATACTTATAATGGAGGGAGGTATTTAAATGGGAAATATATTAGATGGAAGAAAGCTTGCAAAAATTATTTTTGATGGAATAAGAAAAGATTCCGATGCCTTAAAATCTAAAAAAATAAATCCTACAATTGCTATTATAAGGGTAGGAAATAAAAAGGATGATATTGCTTACGAAAGAGGGATATTGAAAAACTGTGAAAAAGCAGGTATAAATAGTAAAGTAATTGAATTGCCCGAAAATATTGCAACTGAAGAATTTATTAAAGAATTGTATTTGCTTAATAAAGATTCAGAAATACATGGTATTTTAATTTTCAGGCCATTGCCGAAGCATTTAGATGAAAATAGGATTAAACACATAATCAGTCCGTTGAAAGACATAGATTGTATGAATCCTTTAAATATAGCTAAAATTTTTGAAGACGATTATTCCGGATTTTCACCGTGTACTCCTGCAGCTGTAATGGAAATAATAAAGGATTATAAAATTGATTTAGTGGGGAAGAAAACTGTCGTTATCGGCAGGAGTATTGTTGTTGGGAAGCCATTAAGTATTATGCTCTTAAAAGAGAATGCAACAGTAACTATATGCCATTCGAAAACCGCAGATCTTCAGACGATATCTTCTGAGGCAGATATATTAATTGCAGCAATAGGAAAAGCAAGATTTGTTACGGAGGAATATATAAAACCCGGTGGAATAGTCATAGACGTTGGTATTAATGTAGATGAGAATGGTAAATTATGTGGCGATGTAGACTTTGAATCGATATTAAAAAAGGCATCATTAATAACTCCTGTTCCGGGAGGAGTGGGTTCTGTAACAACTGCAATTCTTCTTAGAAACGCTATCATCGCAGCCGAACCCAAGTAGAAACAAAACAACATAAAAACTTTTATTTTATGTCCACCGCTATTATAGAAAGACTTCTTTTCTGTTACAGTTCACATACTTTCTTTTACCCACAAAGCTATCTTAAATCGAATATATAAGCTTAATAGCTACATTCAACGACATCAAAGCATATATCATTTGATTCGATTGCTGGGTTACAAGGCAAATAATCTGTAAGCTTGTTGCGGGTTGCGCCAAAACTCGCTTCGCTCAAACAGTTGACGCAACTAATCCTCCACTGCGCTAACAAATTCTAAGCCTCTCCACAACGCAATCTTAATCAAATATATAAGCTTTCTTGTAAATGCCGTGTAGTATATTTTACGGGCAGCATTGTGGAGAAACTGGTGAGTTTAGAAGTTTAGGTTTCGTGACTATGCTACTGTATAACGTACTTTGGCAATAATTCATATATAGAATCGAATGCTTAGAAAGTTGCATAGATAGGTGCAGCAGACTTTATGCATTTTGTTTACGGGTCTCAGCGAAGCCAATGTCTGAACTGTAATAATTTTTTTCCATAATTACAATAGTTTTTTACTGGTTATTGTTTGAGTTAAAATATTTTAGTATACTTTACTTAAAGAGTTAGACTGTGTAGGTGTTGATTTATGGAAAAAAGGACTATTATTCATGTTGATATGGATGCTTTTTTTGCATCAGTAGAGCAGATGGATAATCCTAAACTTAAAGGAAAGCCTATTATTGTAAGTGGAGAAGGCGCCAGGTCTGTTGTAAGTACTTGCTCCTACGAAGCGAGAAAATATGGTGTGCATTCTGCTATGCCAAGTTTTGTTGCCAAGCAACTTTGTCCGATTGGAGTTTTTTTGCCTGTTAGGCACCAAAGGTATAGTCAGGTTTCTAGGGAGATATTTGATATTCTAAAATCAACAACCCAAATTGTTGAACCGGTATCAATAGATGAGGCCTATCTGGATGTAAGCATTATAGATATAGATCCGGCAATTATTGTAAGTCAAATAAAAAAAAAGATTAGAGAAAGATATGATCTCACGTTATCAGCAGGTGTATCTTATAATAAATTTCTTGCAAAAATTGCTTCTGATTGGAATAAACCGGATGGTCTTATGATTATAACAGAAGAAATGATTCCGAAAATATTAGAGCCTTTGCCTGTAAAAAAAGTACACGGTATAGGTGAAAAATCTATTAAAAGACTAAATGATATCGGTATATATACAATAAAACAACTTATGAGACTTACAGAAGAAGAAATGATATATTATTTTGGGAAACTGGGTATCGAAATATATAATAGAATAAGAGGTATAGATAATAGGCAAGTTTCTACGGAAAGAGAAATAAAATCTATTGGACGTGAGACAACATTTGAACAGGATACAAAGGATAAGAATTATCTAAAAAAAATTCTTACGGAATTTGCTTTGGATGTTCAAAACAACTTGAAAAAAGAATCGTTGTATGCAAAAACTGTTACAATAAAATTAAAAACTGAAGATTTTAAAAGCTATACTAGAAGTAAAACACTAAAAGAATATATAAGAAATGCAGATGAAATAATAAAGGTTGCATTTGGGATACTAAATGATTATTCTATTAAGAAAAGTATAAGATTAATAGGCCTTTCGGTATCAAATATTGGGAAAATGAAATATGAGCAATTAACATTTTTTGATGATGATTTCAAAATAAAAATCGAAACTTGAAGATAAATGCATTATCTGTAAAAATTGAAAAATTTTACCAAGGAAGGAAGATAAATATGAACAAAATACTGATTTATCATAAAATTGATAAATTGCATCAGGACTATTTAGCTAACAAATTCGAAGATTGCAGCTTTTTAATGTGCACAACTAAAGAAGAAATGGAAAAACATATTAAAGATGCTGACGTTTTAATAACATTTAAATTTGATAAAGAAATGCTTGAGAAAGGCAATAATTTGAAATGGATTCAAGCATTAAGTGCAGGTGTAGAAAATTACCCTCTTGAAAAGATTAAAGATAGTGGCATAGTTCTTACCAACGGTAGAGGAATACATAAAGTACATATGGCTGAATATGCTATATGTATAATGATAATGCTTTCTAGAAATATGCATATTATGTTTAAAAACAAATATGAAGGCATATGGGATAGGAAAATAGAACAAGATGAAATAAATGGTGCAACTGTTGGAATCTTAGGTTTAGGCAGCATAGGTATAGAAATTGCAAAAAAAGCTCATTTTATGGGAATGAATGTAATTGGAGTAAAGGGAAGTCCAAGTGAAATAAAATATGTAGATAAGCTTTATTCGCCGGAGGAAATATCTCAAGTATTTAAAAATAGTGACTATGTCATTAACCTGTTTCCAAGTGTTGACAAGACATATAAAATTATTGATAAAAAGTATTTTGATATGATGAAAGAAGATGCTTGTTTCATAAATATGGGCAGAGGCAGCACTGTAAATGAAGAGGATATGATACAGGCTTTAAGGAATGGTAAAATGAAAGCCATGGCATCAGATGTTTTCTTTATGGAACCATTACCTGAAGACAGTCCTTTATGGAAATTAGAAAATGTTATAATAACACCTCATATATGCGGCGAGTCCAAAAAATATTTTGAAAAGGCCTTACCAATAATAGAAAACAATATCAAAGCATTTAAAGGCAAAGGAAACTTTATAAATTTGGTTAATTTTGAAAAGGGATATTAATTAAATAAAAATTACCTTACTCTATATTATTGATTTTTAAGAGTTTTGGAGCTATACTATATATAGATATAGAAAATTAATAGAGCCTGAAATGTTTGTCAGCTCAATAACCTTAACCTACAGATAGTATACGGGAGTTTATGTATGCATTTGGAAATCGTGCCTTAAATGGAAGGTTGAATCATGTGTCGTGACACCCACCTGCGTGAGTGCAGGTGTAAGGTTATAGCGGACGGCATTTTGGGTTATGTACCAGCAGGCTATCGCCTGCTGTTTTTATGAATATAGAATATTTGCCTAGCTTCCAATAATTCTAAATCCTTCCGGCAGAGGATCTTTAGGGTCAAGGACTAACTGATTGAAACCTACGATTTGTGCAGTTCCTGAAACTTCAGTTATTATAGCTTTAAAATCTCCTTCTTTTGTATCTTTTATAATTCTTCCCTCAAAAGGTGTATCAATGATACTATAATTTATCAATATATCATCTTTTTTCATTTCTTCTTTATGATAATGAAGTGCCAATCTCCCACCTGTTCCCGTGCCTGTCGGAGAGCGGTCTACCTGCCCATCTGCAAATATACAAATATTTTTCGTTATCAGTTTATTTCCTTTTCTTTTTGGTTCATCAAAGAGTATTGTTCCATATAACCAATTGACTCCTGATGTAGGATGATTAAACTTCATTATTTTAGCAACTTTGTTTTTTACCTCCATGCCCACTTTAACTAATTTTTCAGTATTTTTAGGACATATGGTTAAGTTTACCTTACTTGCATCAATATAAGCGTAAAAGGCTCCGCAATATGCAATGTCTACAAAAATTTCACCGATTTCATCTATATTTACTTTAATATCTTCTTTATATACAAAACATGGTACGTTTTGAAAACTGACTTTTTCTACTTCTCCTTCCTTTACCTTTGCATAAGCAGTTACTCTACCGGCAGGGGAATCTATTTTTACAATGTTCTCACCTTCTTTAGCAACCATCATACCTGTTTCTAAAGCAGTTTTTGTTACACCTATGATGCCATGTCCACACATAGAACTTAAACCATCGTTATGAGTAAATAATACACCAAAATCTCCATCTTCAGTTACCGCCGGTACTATAATACAGCCATACATGCCACTATGACCTCGTGGTTCAAGCATCATTAGTTTTCTTAAATTATCATAGTTTTTAAGCATATAGTCTCTTTTTTCTAAAATTGTATTACCATGAATTGGGGGTAGACCGGAAGTAACAATTCTAAGAGGTTCACCGGCTGTATGTACATCAATACAGTTTATATAATGTTTAAACTTCATCATTTTTATATCACTCCTAAAAATTATTTAAAATAATAATTCTGTCCTACTTTATTTTTTAAAGCTTTTTTATAAATCATAGTTCCGGTAACAATATCCTGAACAGCAAGTCCAACAGTTTTAAAGAGAGTTATTTCCTTATCGGATTCCCTGCCCTTTAAATCACCATTAATAACTTCACCTAAATCTCCCACAAAATTATTTTTATCTATTTTATTATTTTTCAAAGGTGTAATAAAATCTCCGGATTCAGATAAGACTGCTTCTTGTGAGTCAAAATAAATTTTGTTCGCACGCCGGATTATCTCTTCATCTAGTTCTTGCATATCAGGCATAAAGGAACCGACACCGTTTATGTGAGCTCCTGCTTTTACTAAACTGCCATCGAAAACCGGTTGCTTTGATGTAGTAACAGCTGTAATAATATCAGCATCTTTTATAGCGTCATCAGAGGATTTAGCCACTAAAAATGAAGTATCAAAGTAACTTAAATCAGTTTGAGCTTTTTTAACAAAAGATTTCACACGTTCAGAATTTCTACTAAAAATACGTACTTCTTCTAGTCTCCTTACTGTTAACATGGCTTCTAATTGGCAGATTGCTTGGCCACCGGTGCCTATCAGTGCCCCTATTCTTGAATTTTTGCGAGCCAGAATATCCGTAGCGGCCCCCGATGCGGCACCGGTACGTAGTTGTGTAAGGTATGTACCATCTAAAATGGAACAAACCTCTCCTGTAGTTTCATCCATTAATATCATAGTAGCAGGTACTGATGGTTTGCCTTTACTAGGGTTGTCGGGAAACACGGAAACAATCTTTACCCCTGCAATATCAAAATCTTCTACATAACCGGGCATAAACAAAGTTGTCCCATTATACTTTATAATTTCCAAATTCGTTCTCAATGGAATAATACTCTTACCGGAAGAAAATGTTTGAAAAGCAAGTTTACATGCTTCAATTGCCTCTTTCATAGAGAAGATTTCTTTAATTTCTTCCTTGCTTAGTAACAGCATATTTGCACCTCCTCTTTTATATTTATTAATTTTCTTAAAAATGTTATATTAAACATAACCTTTACATAATTAATTTGTCAATGTTTAACATGGAATTTTATTATTATTTTATTTAATTAACACCACCTTGGTTACAAATTAGAATTACAATTATAGAATGTGTGGTGAACTGTAAATTACAAGTACTATTGAAGGTTGATAGATTATATCCAATCATTGACGCAATTACATAAAAACCTTATAATGAATAAAACGAATAATTATTGGTGCCTAATATTTTAGGTTAAAAGGGAAAACAGTTTAAAGCTGTTGCAGCCCCCGCTACTGTGAATGGGAATGAAATCCGATTTGCCATTGGTTGCATCAACCCACACTAAGGTGTGGTTTTTTAATTTATTTGCAATTTTAAAGGAGTGACTATTAATATGTATTTATTAGAAAAAACACTAAAAGAGATAAAACCTGCTTTTGAAAATAGCAAGATTAAAGCAAGGGAAAGAATGGATAGTCTGGTAAAGCCTTTGGGTAGCTTAGGTAAGCTTGAAGATACGGCAATCAAATTAGCTGGTATTACAGGCTCATTAAATAATAAGGTGGATAAAAAATGTATAATAGTAATGTCTTCAGATAATGGTGTTGTAGAAGAAGGTGTAAGCAATAGCCCGCAGAGTGTAACAGCTGTTCAGACTATAAATTTTCTTAAAGGTATAGCAGGTGTAAGTGTATTAGCAAAACATGTTGGTGCTGATTTAAGAGTTATTGACATGGGTGTAAATGCGGATATTCAATATCCCGGTTTGATAAATAAAAAAATTAGAAAAGGTACCCATAATATAGCAAAGGGTGCGGCAATGAGTTATGAAGAAGCAATACAGTCTATAGAAACAGGTATAGAAATCGTAAGCAGTCTTGAAAATGAAGGATATAATGTTTTAGGAACGGGAGAAATGGGTATTGGTAACACCAGTACCAGCAGTGCTGTTTTAATGACATTAACAGGTTGTAATGCTGAAATTGCTGTTGGCAAAGGCTCGGGACTTACTGAAGAGGGTTTTGAAAATAAAAAAAGAATTATATATAAAGCAATAAAAATAAATAAACCAAATAAAGAAAATCCTATAGATGTATTATCAAAGGTTGGCGGTTTTGATATCGGCGGAATGGTAGGTTGCTTTATTGGGGCAGCATATCACAGAATACCTATTCTAATCGATGGATTTATTTCTGCTGTTGCGGCTTTACTCGCTTATAAACTAAACCCCCTTATAATTGATTTTATGTTTTTATCCCATTATTCTATTGAACCCGGATTTGATGTAGTAATGGATGTTCTAAAATTATCTCCTTTTCTAGATTTACATATGAGGTTGGGTGAAGGTACGGGAGGGGCACTTGCTTTTAATATAATAGAAGCTGCCAATGCAATTATCAGTGAAATGGCAACATTTGATGAAGTAGCAATAAATGATGATTTTTTAATTGATATTAGGTAGGTGTATTATGGGTAAATGTATTTTAATAACAGGCGGTGCAAGGAGTGGCAAAAGTTTTTTTTCTGAAGAATTGGCAAAAACCTATGGCGATAAAGTATTATACATAGCAACAGCAGTATCTTTTGATGATGAAATGGAAGAAAGAATTAAAAGACATAAAGAAAGAAGACCAAAAAACTGGACAACCATCGAAGACTATAAAAATATAGCCGGAATAATTAATAATGGCAAAGATAAGTATCAGTGTGTTTTACTGGATTGCATAACTGTGATGTTATCAAACTTACTATTGGAGTACTTTGATTACAGTACTGATTCTTTGATAATTAAAGATTATGATGAAGTCGAAAAATATTTAATAGGTAAGATTCATAAGATGACGGATGCTATAGAAAACTCAGACATTGATACAATAATAGTGACAAATGAGGTAGGTTGGGGTATTGTTCCCGAAAACTTGATGTCAAGGGCTTATAGAGATATATGCGGTAGAGTTAATCAAATTCTAGGCAGGAAGGCGGATGAGGTATATCTTGTTGTAAGTGGTATACCTGTCAAGATTAAGGGATAGATATGAAATATTTTATTTTGATGATTCAATTTTTCACTACCATACCATTAAAAACAAGCATAGAAATTAAAGAGGAAGATTTCTCAAAAGGATTACCGTATTTTCCGCTGGTAGGATTGATTATAGGGTTGTTTAATTATATTATATTCCATATTTCTACTTTTATTAACATAGAATTTCTTTCTGTCGTATTTTGGATATTAGCTAATATAATTATAACAGGCGGATTGCATTTAGATGGTTTGGCCGATACCTGTGATGGACTTTTATCTTCACGGAATAAGGAAAAGATGCTGGAGATTATGAAAGACAGTAGAATCGGTACTAATGGGGTTTTGGCAATTATTATGGATTTACTTATTAAACTCGGTTTAATGATTTCTTTACCTGCAAATCTAAGACCGCTGGCCATCATTTCAAGTGTTGTGCTAGGTAAAACCATTATGCTTGTTTTAATATATACAACTCCTTATGGAAGAAAAAACGGTATAGGAGGTTTGTTCTATAAAGGTATATCAAAAATTAGTGTAGCTATCGGTTCCATGATTGGAGTAATAATTATAATAGCTATACATTCATTGAAAATTATACCTATACTCTTATTATGTATCGTTCCCATAGCTTTTTATAGAAAATTTGTAATAAATAAAATTGGTGGGATAACAGGTGATACCCTAGGCGCTGCAAATGAATTAGCAGAAATACTATTTTTATTTTATATTATTGTATTTGAAAGGGTTGGATTATTGTGACTTTGCTTTATTTGATAAGGCATGGAGAAACGCTTTTAAATCGTAAAGGTGTGTTTCAAGGAACTACGGATTGCGGTTTAAATGATAGAGGTATTAAACAATCCAAGGAATTAGCATTAAGAATGAAAGATATCAATATGGATTATATCTTTTCAAGCACATTGAAAAGATCATATATGACTGCTTCGTATATAGCATCTGCTAAAAGCTTGGTAATAAATGAGTTTAAAAACTTAAATGAAATGGATTTTGGGGTTTGGGAGGACATGCACTATAAAGAAATAGCGAAACTATATCCAAAAGAGTGGGAGAATTGGTGTAATGATCATTTCAAATCCTCACCTTTACGTGGAGAGAGCTTCAGTAATTTTCATGATAGAGTTATTGAAGCATTAATTAAAATACTGAAAATGTATAAAGGAAAAAGTATTGTTATTGTAAGTCACGATGGTGTTATGAAAGTGATAGCATCGTTTTTATTAAAAATGGGTAAGGAAGGATTTTGGAGTTTCAAATTTGAGCATGGTAAATATAGCTTATTTGAGGTAATAGATGATATTTGCATAATAAGAAAGATTAACGTATAAACCTTTATCATTATTTGTTTGAAAAATAGTAATAAAATCGGTTTTAAATCAAATTCTTAAAATAAACCTGAATATCAACGATTGATTATCAATATTATTCTATTTAAGGGTTTTGAAAAAAGTATTTTAAACAATTATTATGTTATAATAAAATCGGAGGGTTGAAGTATTATAATTAGGGAGGTAAATATTTTGACTAAAACTCATTGTTTTATGGACTTAAATAATATAAAATGCAAAAAGCTTCACTATAATTTAAGTCCTGAGCAGCTGGAGGATATTTCTGTTGAAGAAGAAGGAGGTGTAATTGCATCAAACGGGGCGCTGGCCATTTATACCGGCAAGTATACAGGAAGGTCACCTAAAGATAGATTTGTTGTGGATGAAGAATCTGTACATAAACATGTGAATTGGAATAAGAACAATGTAGCAATAAGCATTGATTACTACGATAAACTTTATAATAAGGTTGTAGATTATATAAAAGATAAAGAATTATATGTTTTTGATGGCTATGTTGGAACAGACAAAGAATATCGTCTGCCTATTAGAGTAGTTAACGAATTGGCTTCTCAAAATATGTTTTCCCATCAAATGCTTATTAAAAGGGATAAAAGTGAAACTAAAGACTTTCAACCGGGTTTTACGGTAATCGCATTGCCGAATTTGGAGGCTATACCTGAAGAAGACGGAACTAATTCCGAGGCATTTATTGTATTAAATTTTGAAAAGAAAATTGTACTTATAGGTTCTTCCATGTATTGTGGGGAGATTAAAAAAGCCATATTCACAGTTATGAATTATTTATTACCATTTAAAGATGTTTTACCTATGCATTGCTCTGCTAATATGGGTTCTGACGGTGATGTAGCTTTATTTTTTGGATTATCAGGAACAGGAAAAACAACTCTTTCTGCGGATGTTAACAGAAAGCTTATAGGTGACGATGAACATGGTTGGACAGATAGAGGGGTATTTAACTTTGAAGGCGGATGCTATGCTAAGTGCATTAACCTGTCTAAAGAACATGAACCGCAAATATGGAATGCAATTCGAAAAGGCGCACTTCTCGAAAACGTAGTGTTAGATGAAATTACAAAAGCTCCTGATTATGATGATAATAAATACACCGAAAATACAAGGGCTGCATTTCCCGTTGAACATATAGATGATGCGATACCTGACGGTTTGGGGGGGATACCGAAAACTATTATCTTTTTAACTGCGGATGCGACAGGAGTATTACCTCCTATTTCAAAGCTCTCAAAACCTCAAGCAATGTATCATTTTATGTCCGGATATACAAGCAAGTTAGCAGGTACTGAAAGAGGAATAGTCGAGCCTATGGCTACTTTTTCAACATGTTTCGGTGCTCCTTTTATGCTTTTAAAACCCGAAGTATATGCTAAGCTGTTGGGTGAAAAGATGGATAAGTATAATTCTAAAGTATTTTTAGTTAATACAGGATGGACAGGTGGTCCATATGGTATCGGAAGCAGAATCAAGCTAAAGTATACACGAGCTATGATTCGAGCAGCAATGAATGGAGAATTGGAAAATGTGAATTATATAGAAGATCCCATTTTTAAACTTGCAATCCCTACTGAATGTCCTAACGTACCTAATTCAGTATTAAATCCCTCAAATACATGGGATGATAAAGACGAATATTTTAAAAGCGCTAATAAACTGGCAAAGGATTTTAAAGAAAACTTTAAACAATTTGATAATGTTTCTGAAGATATATTAAAAGCTAGTCCTGAAGAAATAATTAAAGATTGATAAATACCGAATATTTGAAAACTAAGTTTTAATATAAAGATACATATAAATATTTATATGTATCTTTATTGTTTTCCAAGCACATGGACTTAACATTTTAAAGCTTAGTTCCAAAAAGATTTTATATTTAATACATTTAAAAATTGTTTTAAATGAAGAGTTTTTGTTATAAATAGCATTATAAAATATATAATTATACCTGCTGCGAAGGAAGATATCATATTATATTTGGTAATATAATGTAAAGATAGGTATTTATTAATTGATTTAATACTAATAAACATAAATATTGCACAAAAAGCGGGTTTAGCCATGATTTTGGTCAGATTAAATCTAATCACCGTTCTTTTTTTAATTATATACATACCTCTAAAAACAACATAAGTCGAACTAAGAGCAAATCCTATTATATAAGCATATATGTTAAGTTTAGGAATGGGCATAAGAAAAAAAATGCTGGTTGTTATAATTAAAATATTTGATAAAGAACATTCCATAACTTTTTTTTGAAACCCCAAGCCATTTAGTATTGCTAATATAATAAATAGCCAATAATCAAAAATACTCGGAAAAGTTGACCAAAAAAGTAAAAATCCCGTTTCCGGTCTATTATAAAAGATTTTACATACTCAGATGGATAAGAAGTAAATACTACTGCTGATGCGAAGCCTATAATAGAAGCTATAGCCATAGAATCATTACATTTTTTATTTAAGGCAATTGAATTATTTGATGCGTAAGAGTATGCAATAGATGGAATGAGTGTAGTGGATAATGATGCAATTATAATCAAAGGAAAATATAAAAGGGGAAAAACCATACCGGTTAGCTCTCCATATAGGGAGAGTGCGCTTTGTTTAGAAAAACCGGCTTCAACGAGCTTGGAAGGAATAAGAACTGCATCTATCATATCCAAAATATTTTCTATTGCACCGCTTATGGATAAAGGTAAAAGCGGTATAAGTATATTTTTGATTATAGATAAGTTAGTTTGAATTTTTGTACGAGGTATTAGAAGATTTCGTTTATAATGGTAGAATGTAAATAGTAGGATTAAACTTAATATTTCGCCGCATACCATAGCAAACATTGCACCTGCACAGATTAAAACAATCCCATGATTTATAAAATATCGTGTTATAACAACTAGAATAATTAATCTGATAAGTTTTTCAACAATATCTATAGATGAAGGAATACTGACTTTTTCCATTCCGTAAAAGTAACCTTTTAATACTGCAGACAATGCAATAAAAATTATAGCAGGTGAAAAGATTAAGATAGGGTAAGCTGTTCTCTCATCTTTCAATATGTATGTACCTAGAAAGCTTGAATTGAAAGCTATAAAAATAGCGAGTAAAGAGCTCCAGATACCGGAAATTATTAAGCCAACTTTTATAATGTGATAAATATTAGAAAAATTCTTTTTAACTCTATTTTCTGCGATTAGTTTTGAAATAGTTGTAACAAGACCGCTAGAGACAAGTGTAATAAAAAAATAATAAAGAGGAAGTACAAGTTGATATATGCCAATACCTTCTGCACCAACCGTTTTAGTTAAAAAAATTCTGTATATAAATGCAATAATTCCTGTTAGAATATTTGTTAAAGAGAGAATAAAAGCACCTTGCAAATATGTAGTTTTTTTCATTCAAGAAAACCTCCGAATACTTTATACTATATAGTATTTAAATGTTTCAAAAATTATTAAATAAAGAGGTATAGTTCTACCCAATAATTGGCATACTTTTTATTGGTATAAAGCTAAAATTATTGTTGACATCATAAATTGCGTATGATATCTTATTCAAAGAACCTTTAATATAGTCCTGCGAGGCTTAAAAGGTGATTAATAAAATAGTTTTATTGTACCTTTTAGCTTTCGTGCTGAAAGGTTTTTTGAACCTTTAATCTAGTCCGAGAGACTAAAAAGGAGGAGATGTAGTATGAGTTTGAAAGGTAAACATTTAATTGATCCCAATGATTTTACCTTAGAAGAATTGGATGAAATATTTGATCTATCCGAGAAAATAATCAAGGATAAAGAAGCTTACAACTCAATTTGCAACGGAAAAATATTAGGAGCATTATTTTATGAGCCAAGTACAAGGACCCGCTTAAGTTTTGAATCTGCAATGCTTAGGATGGGTGGAAGGGTACTTGGCTTTTCTGATGCTACGCATAGCTCTGTAGCTAAAGGCGAGAGTGTTGCTGATACAATAAGGGTTCTATCATCATATGCGGATATTGTGGTTATGAGGCATCCTAAAGAAGGAGCCCCTAGACTTGCTTCTCAATATGCAAATGTGCCAATAATAAATGGCGGTGACGGAGGCCATCAACACCCAACACAAACTTTGGCAGACTTATTAACTATAAGGGTTTTAAAAGGCAGTATTGAAGGAAATAAAATTGCTTTTTGCGGAGACTTGAAATTTGGAAGAACTGTGCATTCTCTTATAAAAACTCTCTCAAGATATTCAGGTAATAAATTTATACTTGTGTCGCCTAATGAATTACGTTTACCGAAGTATCTTAAAAATATGCTTATAAAAAATGGGAATATTGATATCTATGAAACTGAGGATTTGGAATCTGTTATAGAAGAAATTGATATTTTATATATGACTAGAATTCAAAAAGAAAGGTTTTTTAATGAAGCTGATTATGTAAGACTCAAAGATAGTTATATATTGACGAGGAATAAACTTAATAACGCAAAATCAGATATGATAGTTATGCATCCGCTACCAAGAGTTAATGAGATAAGTTATGATTTGGACGAAGATGAAAGGGCAGTGTACTTTACACAGGCAAGATTCGGTATATATACCAGAATGGCTTTGATGTCTTTGTTGTTGGGGGTGATATAATGCTTAAAGTAGATAGCATTCATTATGGAATAGTAATTGATCACATTACTCCGGGAAAAGGGAAAAAAATATTTGATAAACTAAATTTAGGAGAAGTAAACTATCCGGTGGTACTTTTAAGAAATGTGAGCAGCAGTAAGCTAGGCAAAAAGGATATAATAAAAATTGAAAATAAAATAGATGTAGATATGACAATGCTTGGCCTCATAGATCCGAATATTACCATCAACATTGTTGAAAATGATGAAATAATCAAAAAGATGAAGGTTGAAATTCCAAATATAGTTCAAGGACTTTTTAAATGCAAAAATCCACGTTGTATAAGCAATTCTGAAGAAAATGTAAAACCTTTATTTAGACTTGTGAAATCAAACGGAACCATTGAATATTGTTGTGAATACTGTGAAGAATGGACTACTTACTCTTTATAGAAAAATACTAATAAAAATAGTATTTTTGAGAATATTTATACACTCCTTTTTATTTTATGTTATAATAAAATAAAAAGGGGTGGTTACATGGATTCATTAGGTTACAAAATTGGAATGTCTAAAACAATTCAGAAAGTTGTAACAGAAGAAGATACTGCCCATTATTATGGAAGCGGTGCTCTTAAAGATTTGTTGGCTACACCGATTCTAACTGCTTTTATGATTGAAGCTTCAGTTTCTCTTATTGACCCTTTGCTGCCCGATGGATATATAACAATAGGTAGGACTTTAAGCATTGAACATTTATTGCCTACAGTAAAAGGAATGACAGTTACTATAGAAAGTAAAATATCAGGTATAGACAGAAATAAAATTAACTTTGATATAATAGCTTATGATGAACTAGGCGAAATCGGAAAAGGACAACATGAAAGGTACATTGTGAAGTATGATATACTAATGGGTAAAGTACAGCATAGGTTTAGCTCACTAGATTCTACACCGTAATACTATATTGGATAATTAAAAATAAAACTAAACAAACATTATACATTTTACTATACTTTTACCGTCAATTAATGTTGCAATCTTTAAAAATAAAGAAATTTACAAAAAAGTATTTCATTTTTATGACATTTGTATTATAATAATTAGATAGAACTAAATATTAACTCACACTTTCGCTGAATTTCTATTTTAGAAAACGGGGGAACCAATTTTTGGGGTGAATCTCACATTCCGTGAGTAGGGCTATACTCTTTCAGCCCGAATCCGTCAGCTAACCTCGTAAGCGTGGGAAGAGGAGGTTTGGGTGAAAAGGTTGCGCTATTCTATTAGTATGTGATGAACCTTTAACCGTGGTATCCTCCACGGTTATTTTTATGAAAACTCGTGCCTCCTAGTGAATTTTATTAAAAATATAAAGGAGGTATATTATGGTAGTAGCAAATAAACCAAGTGTAGAACTTAATTCATTTTTATTAAGGAAATTACTTAAAGTACGAAAGGCAAAAAAGTCGGATGTACACCAGATATATAATATTGCCAGTTCGGTAGGGTCTTCAACGAAAATACCGGAGCAGGGTTTTTTAGTAGATGATTATACTTCAAATCCAAGACTATATAAGAATAAACTACTTAATGGTATTAATAATTTAAATCATTTTTACGTTGCTGAGTACGAAAGGATATATGGATTTATGATAGCTTATAGCAAAGAAGAATGGTTAAAAGACAATCCAAATTGGATAGAGGATGTTTACTGGAGTCCTGATTTTGATAAATCAAGAATTGATAACTTTATCGTAGTTGATAAGACTGCTATACAAGCTGGTTTAACAGGTCAAGGAATAGGTAGTATTATTTACAAACATTTATTAAAAAATCTAAAAGAAAATGGAACTAAAACAATTTTTGCAGAGACTATTATTAGCCCAATACCTAATTTTGCATCGCTACAGTTTAGAAAAAAACAAAAATACACTTTGGCAGGCATGAGATACGAGGATTATAATAATACACTATACACTGATTTAGTGTACTATAAAGATGTGTTATAGAATATTAGTTACTACAAATTTGATAAATGAGATTGTTTAGCTAAAGAATAAAAGCACCCATGGGGTGCTTTTAATATTGTATTATTGCTATTATTGCCCACCTTGCATGGTTTTTTCGTAATGTTCTACCATTTTCCTAACCATGTTTCCGCCAACTGTTCCGGCTTCCCTAGATGTTAAATCACCATTATAACCTTGTTTTAAATTAACACCCATTTCTGAGGCTACTTCCATTTTCATTTTATCTAGAGCTGCTTGTGCTTGAGGTATTACTTTTCTTCTATTGCTTGGCACTGATATCACCTCCTGCTATTATATTTTGCTTTTTCAACGAAAATATGAGTGTTATATATTTCATAAAATACATTTTAATAAAAAATTTAAAAAATAAAAAAAATCAAATGATATTATCAAAGATAATAATACAATAGGAAAGTTATGTATTGACTTTTTTAAAATGATTATGTAAGATAATAATATAAAGTCAAAGAAAGTCAAAGTCAGGAGGATTTAAAATGGATGTTGGTAAACTAACTCAAAAAGCACAGGAAGCAGTTATAGAGGCACAAAACATAGCAATTAAATTTAATCACCAATCAATTGACGGTGAGCATCTCCATATGGGATTAATCATCCAAAAAGATGGTTTAATTCCTAAAATATTAAGTAAAATGAATATCCCTTTTGATTTTTATTATAAGGATTTAAACGATGAATTATACAAAACACCAAAAGTATATGGTGATAAATCAAGTCTTTATGCAACAAGACGATTTGAAGAAATTTTTGTAAAAGCTGAAGAAGAGACAAAGCTTTTTAAAGATGAATATATAAGTGTTGAGCACATATACGTTTCGCTAATAGAAGAAAATAATACTCCTTCTTCAAAAATTATAAATAAATATGGAATAGATAAAGATAAATTTTTAAAGGCTTTATCTTTAATAAGAAGTAACCATAAGATAATAAATCAAAACCCGGAAGAAAGCTACGAAGCTTTAGAAAAATTTGGAAGAGATTTAGTTGAGGAAGCCAAGAAAGAAAAGTTAGATCCTGTCATAGGAAGAGATTCTGAAATTCGTAGAATAATAAGGATACTATCCAGAAGAACCAAAAATAACCCAATTTTAATTGGAGAGCCCGGCGTGGGAAAAACAGCAGTAGTTGAAGGTTTGGCACAGCGAATTATGAAAGGAGATGTTCCTGAAGGTTTAAAGGACAAAACTATTTATTCTTTAGATCTTGGTGCATTAATAGCCGGTGCAAAATATAGAGGTGAGTTTGAAGAACGTCTAAAAGCAGTTTTAAAAGAAATTGAGACTTCTAATGGACGTATAATACTGTTTATAGATGAAATACACAATATTGTTGGAGCAGGTAAAGCAGAAGGTGCAATGGATGCCGGCAATCTTTTAAAACCAAAATTGGCTAGAGGAGAGCTTCACTGTATTGGAGCTACAACCATAGATGAATTTAGAAAAAATATAGAAAAGGATGCAGCTTTAGAAAGAAGATTTCAGCCGGTATTAGTTGACACACCTTCTATAGAAGATACAATATCAATTTTAAGAGGATTAAAAGAAAAGTTTGAAATACACCACGGAGTACGAATACAAGATAATGCTTTAATTTCAGCGGCTGTGTTATCTGACAGATATATAAGCGATAGATTTTTACCTGATAAAGCCATTGATTTGATTGATGAAGCTGCTGCCATGTTAAGAACAGACATTGATAGTATGCCTTCCGAATTAGATGACGTGACAAGAAAGATAATGCAATTAGAAATAGAAAAAGAAGCTCTTAGAAAAGAATCCGACAAACAGTCCTATGATAGGCGAAAAACTCTCAGTGAGGAGTTATCTGAATTAAAAAGTCAAAGAGATATAATGAAAGCACAATGGGAAATAGAAAAAGAGAGCATTAAGAACATCAGAGACATAAAAAAAGAAATTGAAAGTGTGAAAGGCCAAATTACAAAAGCAGAACTTGAATATGATTTAAATAAAGCCGCAGAGTTAAAATACGGTAAACTAACTGAATTAAATAATCAACTAAGCATCGAAAAAGAAAAGCTGGAAAACATACAAAAAGATCAGCAATTACTGAAAGAAGAGGTGACAGAAGAAGAAATATCAGAAATAGTTTCAAAATGGACCGGAATACCTGTAACCAGATTAGTTGAAAATGAAAAGGAAAAATTACTGAAGCTTGATGAAATACTTCATAAAAGAGTCGTTGGTCAGGATGAAGCTGTTACTGCAGTTACAAATGCTGTTATTCGAGCCCGTAGTGGTCTCAAAGATCCTAAAAGACCCATAGGTTCATTTATATTTCTAGGCCCTACCGGTGTGGGTAAAACAGAGCTTGCCAAAGCCTTAGCTGAAGCATTGTTTGATTCAGAAGAAAATATAATAAGAATAGATATGACTGAGTATATGGAAAAGTTTGCTGTTTCAAGGCTTATTGGTGCGCCACCAGGCTATGTGGGTTATGAAGAAGGTGGTCAGTTAACGGAAGCCGTTAGGAGAAAACCTTATTCAGTAATATTATTTGATGAAATAGAAAAAGCACACCAAGATGTATTTAATATTTTTCTTCAAATAATGGATGATGGGAGGCTTACAGATAGTCAAGGCCATGTCGTAAATTTCAAAAATACTGTTATTATCATGACTTCCAATATAGGTGGTGCTACTCTTTTAGAGGCTATGGAAAACACAGGAACAATTGATGAATATACTGAAGATCGTGTAATGGATGATATGAAAAGGCACTTCAAACCCGAATTTTTAAACAGGGTAGATGATATTGTATTTTTTAATCCTTTGGATGAAGAAGAAATAATGAAGATAATTGATTTACAATTTGATAATGTACTAAATAGGCTAAGAGAAAAAGATATAGAAGCCGGCTTAGGTACCGGAGCAAGAAATCTTATTTTAGAAAAGGCTTATGATTCGGTTTATGGTGCCAGACCGATAAAGAGATACATCGAAAAAAGCATTGAAACCTTTATTGCTAAAGCATTAATTGCAGGGGAGATAGTGCCGGGAGATAGTATTATCATAGATGCGGCAGATGGTAAATTATCGTTTGATAAAAATTAATAAGAATAAAAAGGCATAGGACTGAAATAGTTTGATCCTATGCCTTTTTATTATATATCATTATTTTATCATGAAATTTCTTTGTAATCTATGATATAATATTTTCAAAACAAGCTGTGTAATTGCAGATTTAAAACCTAGGGTCACTATTTTGATGAGGAGGAAACAATGTGAAAAAGGTATTTACAATGCTGTTAATTATAGTACTTTTTTTAAGCGGATGCAGGCTGATAAATGATAAAAATAATCATAATGATGTTGAACTGACAGATGTTGAAATTATTTTATATTTTGGGGATTCGCAAGCAATGTATGTAGTACCTGAAAAAAGAATCATTTCTATAAATCAAGACGTTAGTAAAGAAGAGTATTTAAAACTTATAGTTGAGGAATTAATAAAAGGCCCTAAAAATGACGAACTTTATCCAACTATCCCTTCCGAAACTAAAGTGTTAAATATTGAACTGGAAGATGATTTAGTATATTTGGATTTTTCGAAGGAGATGCAAACAAAACATTGGGGTGGTGCAGCCGGAGAAAATATGACTTTGCTTTCGTTGGCAAACACTATGACAGAAATAGAATACATAGAAAGAGTAATACCAAGTGTTGAGGGAACAGCTTTAAATATTGAACATGTCATAGTGGATGAACCTCTTGTAAGAGAAGAAGATAAAATTCTTGAAAATTAAATTTACTATTTCGATTGAGTTATTATCCGGATATTGAACAGGGGGTGAATTAATGATTAAAAAAGATATGATAATAGATAACATTTTATTTAAAAACCCGGAATTAGAAAAAATTTTTAAAGAATTTGGCATAAAGTGCTTTGGGTGAGGGGGAGCAATATATATGACAGTTGAGCAGGTTGCTCAACGTTATGGAATTAGCCTTGATGAGATTTTATCTGAACTAAATAACCAATTAGAATAAGTGGATTTATTACAGTTCAGACATTGTATATATTTATATTTTTTATTGTAGATTATTGATATTTGATTAGGATTGCGTTATGAATAAAAGAGGGAACTCAGCAATCGTAGCAAATATAATAAGCTGCTTATCAGAAATAGTTAATATATGAACAATAACGTGAATTTATATTTTTAATGATAATAATTTATCAAGTTTGACAGTAAAAAGTTATTAAGTTAAAATAAGTTGAAATATTTATTAAAAATCAGTTTATTGTATGCAGTTTGATTTCAAATAATAAATAATTAAAAGGAGAGGATTTTATTATGGAAAACAAGGTTCCGGTAGCATTATCAAATAGGCACCTTCATGTATCACAAAATGACTTGGATATACTTTTTGGAAAAGGATATGAACTTACGAATGTTAAAGATTTGTCACAACCGGGGCAATATGCTTGCGACGAAAAAGTAGATATTGTTGGTCCCAAAAGAACTATTAAAGGTGTCAGGATTCTTGGACCTGTTAGACCTTTTACACAAGTAGAAGTTTCAATATTTGATGCGAGAACCCTTGGGATTGAAGGCGTAGTCAGGGCATCGGGAGATGTGAAGGGAACACCCGGTGCTATTTTAGTCGGGCCGAAAGGTCAAGTAGAGTTAAAAGAAGGTGTAATTGTTGCAGCAAGACATTTACATATGCATACTGATGATGCTCCGAAATATGGTTTAAAAGATAAAGATATTATTAAAGTAAGAGTGGGAACAGAAAGAGCAATTGTTTTTGAAAACGTTGTTGTAAGAGTGCATCCGGAATTTGCTCTTGATATGCATATTGATATAGAGGAAGGAAATGCAGCCGGGGTTGATAATGGTGATCTTGGCGAAATAATGAGATAATAATTATATGGAGAAGTATATAAATAAAGAAGAATTGGCTTCTTATGTTGATCATACCGGATTAAAACCTGATTTAATTACCGATGATATAGAAAAGCTATGCAATGAAGCAGTTAAATACTCTTTTGCTTCAGTTTGTATTAATCCTTGCTATGTGTCAATAGCTAAGGAGTTTTTAAAGGATTCAAAGGTCAAAGTATGCACGGTTATAGGGTTTCCTTTAGGTACAACGACTACTGAGGTTAAGGTTTTAGAAGCTTCACAAGCTATTAAAAATGGTGCGGCAGAAATTGATATGGTTTTAAATATTGGTGCTTTAAAAGAAGAAAAATTTGATTACGTGGAGAAAGATATTAAGGCAGTTTGTGAATCATGCAAAGGAAAAGCATTAGTAAAAGTAATAATTGAGACCTGTCTTTTAAATAATGACCAAATAATCAAGGCTTGTGAGTTGGCAGTGTCTGCGAGTGCAGACTATGTGAAAACTTCAACAGGATTCTCTTTGTCCGGCGCAAAAGAATCGGATGTAGTATTAATGAAAGAAACTGTCGGTAAGTCAATCGGTGTTAAGGCATCGGGTGGCATAAAAGATTTGAATACTATGATTAAGATGATAAAAGCCGGTGCAACCAGAATAGGCACTAGTTCTTCTGTAAGTATAATGAAAGAGAAAATTAAAAATAAATAAGCGAAATACTCCTCTTATGTATAATTGTTTATGCAAAGGGGAGATTTTCATATAAACATATAGAAAATTGAAACCTGATAAGATAAAATGATTTATAGAGGGAAATAAAAGATAGCGGGTAATATTGAGGAGGTGGTATTGAATGGCAATAAAATTTGCTAAAAGGATGGATAACATAAAGGGTTCTGCTATTCGAGAACTGTTAAAGCTAACGGAACAACCGGAAATTATATCCTTTGCCGGTGGATTGCCTGCGCCGGAACTATTTCCAATTGAAGAATTAAAAGAGGTATGTGTAAAAGTTCTTGAAACAGATGGTAGGGCAGGGTTACAGTATAGCCCTACAGAAGGATATATTCCTCTTAGAAAAATTATTTCACAAAGATTAAATAAGATAGGTATTGAGATAGGATATGATGACATACTTATAACCAGTGGTTCACAACAAGGACTGGAGTTTTCCGCTAAAATATTTATTGATGAAGGAGATATTATTATTTGTGAAAGTCCAAGTTATCTTGGAGCATTAAATGCATTTAAGGCTTATTTACCGAATTTCGTAGAGGTTGGGATGGATGAAGATGGAATGAAAATGGATGAATTGGAAAAAGCTTTACAAGTTAATAAAAATGCAAGATTTATCTATACAATTCCGAATTTTCAAAATCCGTCAGGAATAACTATGAGCCTAGAAAGAAGAAAAAAATTGGTCGAGTTAGCGGAAAAGTATAACGTTCCTGTAATAGAAGATAACCCATATGGTGAACTGAGATTCGAAGGTGAAGAAATACCCCCGGTTAAGCATTTTGATAAAACAGGAATAGTTGTTTACCTGGGTACATTTTCAAAAAATTTCGCTCCCGGCTTGAGATTAGGTTGGGTTGCAGCATCAACTGAAATTTTGCAAAAGTATGTGCTAGTTAAACAAGGTGCAGATTTACAATGTAATAGCTTAACTCAAAGAGAAATTGCTTATTATATTAATAATTACGATCTGGAATCCCATATTAAGAAGATTATAGAGGTATATAAAAAGAGAAGAGATTTAATGCTTGATACTATGGGAAAAGAGTTTCCCGAAAATGTAACATATACATATCCAAATGGCGGGTTATTTACGTGGGTAACCTTACCGGAAGGTATAGATGCAGCCGAAGTACTAAAATCTGCTTTAGAAGAAAAAGTTGCATTCGTCCCGGGTGGGCCATTTTATCCAAACCCGGGTAATGAGAATCATTTTAGATTAAATTATTCAAATATGCCGGAAGATAGAATAGTGGACGGTATAAAAAGGTTGGGCAAAGTCTTAAAAGCTCTGTAGAAAATATTTCTAAAAGGGTTAATAAATATGGATATTTTATCCGTCAGATAGTATAATCTATTTATAATATTGTGCTAGGAGGGTTTTTAAATGGATAATTGGGTATGTACAGTATGTGGTTACGTATATGATCCCGAAGAAGGAGATCCTGATAATGGGGTAGAGCCGGGTACTGCTTTTGAAGATATTCCCGATGATTGGGTTTGTCCTTTATGCGGAGTAGGAAAAGATCAATTTGAAAAACAATAAGATAAAAGGTGCCTATAGGCACCTTTTATCTTGCATAATTATTATTTATGTATATTCTAATTATTCTTGCAAAATAAATAAAGACGTGATAGTATAATATTCGTCAAAAAGATTTATTCCCGGTTTGTGTAATGGTAGCACAACTGACTCTGGATCAGTTTGTCGAGGTTCAAATCCTTGACCGGGAGCCAACTGTAAACGTGAGATACTGCAAGGTTCAGCGGTATCTTTGTTTTTTTAGAAACACGTTTAAATACGTTAAAAAGAGAATAAAAAAGGTAAGATGTAGTCAAATTCAATTAAAATTTAGTAAACTAAAAATAAGAAAATAATTATAGAATTATTTTCTTATTAAGATATAATGAAGGTATGGAGTGAAAAATTTATGTCATTTTAAACTTATGCTTGAATATAGAATAAAGGGGACATTATATGCTACTATGAATGAATTAATTTATAGGGTGTAATTAGGATGATTATTGGTATAATGGGTGGAATGGGTCCGGCAGCTACTAATTATACATTTGAAAAGTTAATAAAGCTGACAGACGCATCGAAAGATCAAGAGCACTTGCATATTATTATTGATAATAATACGGAAATCCCTGATAGAACGGAGTATATTTTAGGTAATGGAGAAAATCCGATTACAGAAATGATAAGATCAGCGATAAAACTTGAGCTTATGGGAGCCGGATATATAATAATGCCATGTAATACTGCTCATTATTTTTATGATGAAATATCAAGATATACTAATTCGCATATAATACATATGATACGTGAAACAGCAAAGTTTTCCCAAAATACTTATTCGGATTCTTTGAGGTTTCTTCTTTTATCTACGACAGGTACCTATGCTTCAGGAATCTATAAAAAAACGTTTTCGGAATATGGGTTAGATATTATAGAACCAAGTGATGAAGACAAGGTAATTCTTATGAAGTGGATATACGATATTAAATCAGGGGTTTATGTCTCTGAAAATGAATTTAATTCATTGGTTAGCAGATATGTAATGGATGAAAATATTCCCGTAGTTTTAGGTTGTTCTGAGTTATCTTATTTATCGGATATTATCAACATAAAAAAAGAATACATTAATCCCGTTTCAATTACTGTTAATTTATGTATTGATTTAGCTGGAAAGAAGATTTGAATTTAGGATTTATATTTGATTTTGATTATTTTAAGAATGGATGGTGTTATAATGAAAATCGGCGTTTTGATGGGTGGAATTTCATCTGAAAGAGAGGTATCACTTAATACAGGAAAAGAAATAGTAAAAAATCTGGACAAGATGAAGTATGATATTCTACCTATTGAGGTAAATAAAAAAGAAGATGTTATAGAGAAAGTAAAAGGCATAGATTTTGCATTTATCGCCTTACATGGGAAATTTGGTGAGGATGGAATAGTGCAATCAGTTTTAGAAACTTTAAATATTCCATATTCCGGTTGCAATTCTTTTTCTAGTGGTATATGTATGAATAAAGCAATTTCAAAAAGTATATTGAAAGGTATACATGTAAATACAGCCAAATGGTTAATTCTTAAAGATGTTAATGAATTAGAATTAGATTTGATAGATGAACTTGGTTATCCGGTAGTGGTTAAACCTAATAGTGGTGGCTCAAGTGTTGCCACTACTATTGTTTATGATAAAAGAGGAATTAGGGATGCAGTTATAGAAGCTTCAAAATGTGATAAAGAGGTAATGATAGAAAAATATATTGAAGGCGAAGAAATAACATGCTGCATGATAGATGGCAAGTTATTGCCTATTATTAAGATTAAGCCCAAATCGCATTTTTTTGATTATAGTTCTAAGTATGACGAAGGTGGAGCTGATGAGATTATCGTTGAACTTGATTCACCTCTCAAAGAAGTAGTAGAAAGTGTCGCAATAAAGTGTTGGAAAGGATTAAAATGCAGTGTATATGCAAGGGTTGATATGATTGTATCAAAAGGAGTACCATATGTATTAGAAGTTAATACTTTGCCCGGCATGACACAAACCAGCCTATTTCCAAAAAGCGCAGCTTCTTATGGTCTAAATTTCCCAAAATTATTAGATAAAATAATAGATTTATCCTTAGATAGGAACAACTATTAATGAGAATATAAGATAAGTATTAAGATTTTTGCATGTAATTATTATATTATAAAGGAGAGCTTCTACTCTCCTTTTAAAATGTAAACTTATTGTTAAAGCAAACATAGATCTTGCTGATAATAGAAGGAGGAATGTCATTGTTTGGAAGTATTGTTTACTCTGATATTGATAATATAGATGCTTTAATGCGAAGCAGCATAGATAGACTGGCATTAAACCATTATGAGCTCAAAGAAATTAAGAATATAAACTATGGTACAAGATATAAATTTAAAAAGGATGATTTGCTTATCTCGTTTACTATTTATTATTCCAGTAAAAAAGGTATAAGCATAGTAAAAGACCAGAATGTTAATCAGCCTAATTTTGATGATTTAATAAGTTTCTTATGTTTAAGTAATAATGAAAAAAAATTAGAGAATAGATTTAATAAATGGATTGGCACGGATGAAGCTGGGAAAGGTGATTATTTCGGGCCTTTGGTGGTAGCGGGTTTTCTAATCAAAAAGGCGGAGATAGAATATTTTAAATCATTGGGTATAAAAGACAGTAAGAGACTTTCAGATAAGGATGTTGATGAATTATTTATTTTATTAAATGAGAATTTTTCTGAGAGGATATGCTTTAAAACTTTGTTGCCTTATGAGTATAATAAGACAATATATGATTTTAAAAGAAAAGGCCAAACACTGAATGATTTACTAGGCATATTACATTCTCAGGTGATAATTGAGTTATATAATAAGTTTGAAGGCATAGATGGCATTATAACCGATCAATTTACACATCAGGATAAAGTTTTTAAATTAATAAAAAATGATGTGAGGGCTAGTTATGTGCAAAGAATCGGAGCTGAAAGTGATATAGCTGTGGCCGCTGCATCAGTAATTGCAAGGGCAGTTTTTTTAAGAGAATTAGATGCTATTGGCAAAGAATTCAATATTGTTTTTCCAAAAGGGGCATCTGACCGTGTAGTCAATTGGGCACTAGAATTTTATAAGAATTATGGTGAAAACAATTTATCAAAAGTAGCAAAAATACACTTTAAAACAACCAACACTATAAAAAACTTATTAGGGAGACGAGAAAATGAAATATAAATATTTGTTATTTGATTTAGATGGAACTTTAATTGATACAAATAAACTTATTATTGATTCTTTTAAGTATACTTTGAAATTGCATATAGACATAGATATTGAGGAAGGCCAAATAAAAAAATATTTTGGCGAACCGCTTATTACAACTTTAAAAAGATTTTCTGAAAAAAAGGCCGAAGAAATGTACGATACTTATATTAAATTTAATGAAAGCATACACGATAAAAGTATAAAAGCCTTTAAAAATGTAGATTCCGTATTAATGAAATTATATAAAAAAAGCTATTCTTTGAGTGTTGTTACTTCGAAAAGGAAAGTGTTGGCTAAAAGAGGCTTAGAAATATGCAATCTATTAAGATATTTTGATAAAGTTGTTGCTTACGAGGATACGAATTTACATAAGCCGTATCCGGATCCGATTATTAAGGCCTTATCTTTGCTTCGCGCTGATCCGGAACAAGCCTTGATGGTAGGAGATAGTGAATATGATATAAATTGTGCAAGAAACGCCGGGGTAAAAAGTGTATTTGTTAATTGGAGCGAAGCCGGATTTTATCAAGAGAATATAAGGTCTGATTTTGTAATAGATGAGTTTCCACATCTTCTTGATATAGTGTAATAAAGTTGTGAGTATATATTATTTTAGTAATCAAAGCATTCAACTTTTTTCGTGTATTATAAAAAAATGATGTGAGCATATATGCTCACATCATTTTCGTAACTTTTTTTTCTATCCATAGCACTGATAGATAGAGTAAAGCAGCAGCTATAGCTAATATAATTACACTCATCATAACCATGTCCATTTTAAAAACCTGTCCTCCGTATATAATTAAGAAACCTAATCCTTCTTTTGAGACAAGGAATTCTCCTACAATAACTCCTACTAAAGATAATCCTACATTTATTTTTAAAGCGGAAATTATTGCGGGAATATTTGAAGGTAATACAACCAGTTTTAAAATCTGTCTCTTGTTCGCACCAAAAGTCTTTAGAAGTTTAATTTTGTCTTCGTCACAATTACTAAAACCGGAATAAACGCTGATAATGGTAACTATAATTGAAACAAGCAGTGCCATAACAATTATAGATTTTGTAGTACCGCCAATCCAAACAAGTATAACAGGGCCAAGAGCAGTTTTTGGTAAAGCATTTAATACTACTAAATATGGATCTAATACCTTAGCTAAAAAATTAGACCACCAAAGGATTATTGCTATTATAGTGCCCAAAACAGTACCTAATACAAAACCTACTATTGTTTCATATAAAGTCACGCCTGTATGAAGAAATAATGAGCCGTCTTTAGACAGTGTAATTACTGTTTTGAGCATTCTGGAAGGCTGACTCATTATAAAAGGGTCTATCCATTGAAGGTTGGCTGCAATTTCCCATACAAAAAATATTGTAATGAAAATTATAATTCTAGTAAAGCTGACAGCTCTTTTAAAAGACTTATGGCTTTTAATATAATTAATGTGTTCTTGTGAAAAATCAGTTTTATCATACATGTACATCCAACTCCTTCCATATAGAATTAAAATAATATCTGAATTCGGGAGCTTCTCTGCAGGTAATAGGCGTTTTGTTTTCACAAGTCAGTACGATATCATATACAGACTTTATTTCAGCAGGCCGTTTTGTTAGAACGATTACCCTATCCGACATTGAAATCGCCTCAGATATATCGTGGGTAACAAGTATTGCAGTCTTTTTTTCTTTTTTTATGATAAGCCATATTTCTTCAGATATGGCAAGTCTAGTTTGATAATCCAGTGCAGAAAAGGGCTCATCTAATAATAGCAAGTCAGGATTGGCTGTCAAAGTTCTTATTAAAGCAGCCCTTTGTCTCATACCACCGGATAGCTGTTTGGGATAATAATTTTTAAATTCATATAAGCCGTATTCTTTAAGCAGCTTTTCAGCAGACTTATAAGTTTCTTTATTTAACGTACCTTGTATTTCTAAGCCTATAATTACGTTTTTTATAATTGTTCTCCATTCAAATAAATGGTCTTTTTGCAGCATATAACCTATATTTTTTGATGGTCCTTTAACTTCTTCGTTTTTTATTAGTATTCTTCCTTTAGAAGGTTTTAAAATGCCAGAGATTAAGGATAGAAGAGTTGATTTTCCACATCCACTCGGGCCTACTATGCTAACAAATTCTCCATCTAATATATCAAAGGACAAGGATTTTATAGCTTGGGTTTCACCACCAAGCGAATGGTAATTCATAGATACATTTTGCATTTCAACAATTTTTTCCATTTAAGCACCCCCGCAAAACTACTATCAGTTTTATAGTATTCAATGAAACAATAAAAGTGATAGAATGATGTAAGATAAGCCCAATATTATGGGGCTAAATTATTTTTGCATTGCTTTTTCTGCAAAACTGTTATCAATAATTTTATTAATATCTATCTTTTCTTTAAGCTCTCCGGCAGTTATCATGACCTCTTGTAATAAATCATAATTTTCTATAACCGATATTGGATCTTCCTTCCAAGTGCCAACTTCTTTATATCGGTTTACCACAGCTAGCAGAATTTCATCATCCGCATCTAGAAAGTAGGGTTTTATTTCCTTTGCAATTTCTTCTGCGGAATGATCTCTTACCCAAAGCTGACCTTTATAAATAGCATTTGTTAGCCTTTGTATTATACCAGGATTCTTTTCTATATAGCTTTTAGATGCAAAGAAAGATGTATAAGCGATTAAACCGCTATCTGTTCCTATGGAAGCAACAATGCTTCCTGCATTTTCTTTTTCCAACATAGACCCTGTGGGTTCAAAAAGAGCAACATAGTCTCCAACGCCACCTTTAAATGCCCCTGCTGTTGCAGTAAATTGAAGATTTGTAATTAATTCAACATCTTCGCCGGGGATTATACCGTTTTGTTTTAAAATATATTCTAAAGTCATTTCAGGAACACCGCCGGGTCTGCCACCTATTATGGTTTTTCCTTTTGTTTTTTTCCAATTAAAATCCGGATCCGGCTCTCTTGCAACTAAGAATGAGCCGTCTCTTTGAGTCAATTGCGCAAAAATTATTGCATAATCTTCCTTACCCTGTTCATAAACATAGATACATGCTTCCGGGCCGGCAAAACCGATATCGCATTGTCCCGAAAGCAAAGCAGTCATAGTTTTGTCTGCGCCTTGTCCTGTTGTTAATTCAATTTCAAACCCTTCTTCTTCAAAAAAACCTTTGCTTATTGCCACATATTGTGGTGCATAAAAAATAGAGCGTACAACTTCATTTAACCTTATTTTAATCAATTCATTTTTACTGCAACCTGTGAAAAGACTTATAAAAAGTAACGAAGCTAAAATTATGCAAACTATCTTTTTGTGCTTTACCATATTTTCACTCCTAAAAATATACTATCATTTACAATGTATTCAACAATCGTCTTAAAGTGCTTGTATTTGACTAATGTAGAAATTGGTTATTACATGGGAAATGAGATATAATAATAAAAGAGAGGCATGTAATAAATTTTCATTTAAAATTAAGATAAAATAAATTCACAAACTATTTAAGATACTTGAGGTGTAAACTTTGAATATACCAAATGCTTTAACTTTATTGAGAATATTAGTTATTCCACCATTTTTATATTTTTATCTTTTTTTTCCCACGCATGGAGAGAAAATAGCCCTAATATTTTTTTTATTTTCCGGTATTACTGATTTGATGGATGGTTTTATTGCTAGAAAATTAGATCAAGTTACAAAAATAGGAACTATTCTTGATCCTTTAGCTGATAAGATGGTGTTAATTTCCGTTTTAACTGTTTTTGTTATAAAAAACAAGATAGAAGCTTGGATACTTTTGGTAATGTTTTTAAAGGAGCTTTTGATGATATTGGGGGCTTTTTATCTTTATAACGGAAAAAAAGAAATTATACCTGCAAATGTATTAGGTAAAGTTTCTACTGCACTCTTTTATGCGGCTGGTTTTTCTGTAATAATTAATTTGCCGGTAGGATACAGTATGATAGTTTTATTCTTAGTATTTAATTTTGTTTCAACGTTTTTTTATTTTTTAAAATTTATTACGATTAGGAAAGAGTTTAATCGTTAAAGCTATTGACAAAAGCATAATGTGATGATTAAATGTTACTATATAGAAAAGCGATGATAAAGAGGAGTAAATGTCTATCTTCTGAAAAGAGAAAGATATTCATAGGCTGAAAGATATCTAAGAATAAGATGACATTGAAGGTAGCTTTGGAGTTTCTGCATTGAGTTTAGTAGATGCAGGCGGGTCTGCCCGTTATAGTGTAAAGAGCCGGTGTTAGCCGGAATTAGGGTGGTACCGCGAATTTATCCTTCGTCCTTACAGATGAAGGGTTTTTTAATTTCAGATAATGGAGGAAAAAGAATGAGTGAACAAAAAAATATAGCAAAGACCTATGATCCAAAACAAGTTGAAGAAAAACTTTACAAAACATGGATAGAAAAAGGATATTTCACACCTGAAATAGATTTAGAAAAAGAACCTTACACTATAGTTATCCCACCACCAAATATAACAGGTGAACTTCATTTGGGACATGCCCTTGATAACACGATTCAGGATATCTTAATAAGATATAAACGAATGCAAGGATATTCGACTCTTTGGCTTCCGGGATCCGATCATGCCAGTATTGCTACAGAAGCAAAAATAGTTGAAATGTTAAACAAAGAAGGTATAACAAAAAAAGAACTTGGAGGGGAAAAATTCTTGGAAAGAGCTTGGAAGTGGAAAGAAGAATACGGAGGAAGAATAGTAAATCAATTAAAAAAACTTGGGAGTTCCTGTGATTGGACTAGGGAAAGGTTTACCCTAGATGAAATCTGCTCAAGAGCCGTAAGAAAAGTTTTTATTGACCTTTATAGAAAAGGTTTAGTCTATAAAGGTGAAAGAATAATCAATTGGTGTGTGAACTGTAAAACATCTATTTCTGATATTGAAACAATTTACGATGAAGAAAACGGTTATTTTTGGCACATAAAATATCCTATAAAAGATTCTAAAAGTTTTTTGGAAATAGCAACTACCAGACCGGAAACCATGCTTGGAGATACAGCTGTTGCTGTTCATCCGGAAGATAAGAGATATAAAGATCTAATAGGCAAATCAGTTATATTGCCTTTATTAAATAAAGAAATACCTATTATCGCAGATGATTATGTAGATATGGAATTTGGAACAGGTGCTGTTAAAATCACTCCGGCCCATGACCCAAATGACTTTGAAATTGGCTTAAGGCATGAACTGTCTATGCCTAGAGTAATCAATGACGATGGTACTATCAATGAATTAGGCGGTAAATATTGTGGTTTAGAACGCAATGAAGCGAGGAAGCAAATCATTAAGGATTTGGAGAATCTGGGTCTAATTGTGAATATCAAAGAACATGAGCACAGTGTTGGTCATTGTCAAAGGTGTAATACTGTTATCGAGCCTATACTTTCAAAACAATGGTTTGTAAAGATGAAACCCTTAGCTTTACCTGCCATTGAAATTGTAAAAGAGGGAAAGGTTAAATTTGTACCGGATAGGTTTACAAAAATATATTATAATTGGATGGAGAATATACAGGATTGGTGCATTTCCAGACAATTATGGTGGGGGCATAGAATTCCTGCTTATTATTGCTTGGATTGCGGTGAAATAATTGTCAATGAAGAAAAACCAAATGAGTGTCCAAAATGTGGTTGTAAAAACATAGAACAGGATGAGGATACTCTTGATACATGGTTTAGCTCTGCGCTTTGGCCATTTTCTACTTTAGGTTGGCCGGAAGAAACAGAAGATTTTAAATACTTTTTCCCAACCAGTGTCTTAGTAACAGGTTACGATATTATATTTTTCTGGGTTGCGAGAATGATTTTTTCATCTGTTGAGAATATAGGAAAGGAACCATTTAAACATGTTTACATCCATGGAATTGTTAGGGATTCAGAAGGCAGGAAAATGAGTAAGTCCCTAGGTAATGGCATAGACCCCATAAAAGTTATAGATAAATATGGAGCGGATGCTTTAAGATTTAATCTTGTTTTCGGAAATTCCCCGGGTAATGATATGAGGTTTTTTTGGGAGCGGGTAGAGGCCTTTAGTAATTTTGCTAATAAAATATGGAATGCTTCGCGCTTTGTTTTGATGAATACAGAAGATATTATTTATGAGGGTGAATTTGAAAAACATAATGAATACAGTACCATTGCTGATAAATGGATTGTTAGCAGACTAAATAAGTTAATAAAAGAGGTAACAGATAATCTGGAAAATTTTGAACTGGGAATTGCGGCTCAGAAATTGTATGATTTTATCTGGTTCGAGTTTTGCGATTGGTATATTGAATTGGTAAAAGACAGACTTTATGGAGATGATAAATTATCAAAACAGATAGCGCAGTCAACCTTAGTATATGTTTTAACAACATCTTTGAAATTATTGCATCCTTATATGCCATTTATTACTGAAGAAATATATCAACACTTACCACTAGAAAGTGAGTCAATAGTTAATAGCCAATGGCCGTTATTTAGTGAGGGTTTAGATGCTCCGTATGAAGAGAAAAGCATGGAAACAGTTATGAGTATTATAAAATCAATAAGAAATATACGATCTGAAATGAAGGTAGTACCTTCAAAAAAAACTAAAACGCTTATAGTTGCAAGTAATAAAGATGTGAAGAATGCAATTATAAAAGGAAAAACGTACATTGAAAAATTAGGATATTCATCGGAAGTTATTATAAAGGACGAAAAAGTTGATATTCCCCAAGATATGATTTCGGCAATTATTGAAGGTGCTGAAATATATCTTCCTGTTTTTGAGCTGATAGATAAAGACAAGGAAATTCAAAGGCTAAACAAAGAAAAAGAAAAGCTGGATAACGAGTTAAAGAGGGTAGACTCAAAATTAAACAATGAAAAATTTATTGAAAAAGCTCCGGAAAACATAGTAAAAGAAGAGAGAGAAAAGAAGAAAAAGTATTTGGAACTAATGGATAAAGTAACGAAAAGATTAGAAGAAATTAGTAAATGAGGTTTTGTTATGAATTATAAAAATGCTTTAGAATATATTGATTCTGAGTTAAAGGGCGGGTTTAACCCCGGATTGCATAGGATTAATAACTTGCTGGATCTTATTGGTAACCCGCATAAAGGCCTAAAATCTGTTCTTATAGCAGGTACAAATGGAAAAGGTTCGATTACTGCAATGATTTCAAGTATTGCCCGAGAATCCGGTTATAAGGTGGGAACCTATATTTCTCCACATTTAATTAATATAACTGAAAGATATTTAATAAATGGAGAGAATATAAGTGAAAATGACTTAGCAAAGTATATAACATTTTTAAAAGAAAAAATAGATTTAATAAAATTTAACGGAGGAGAAATACCTTCTCAATTTGAGGTATTAACAGCTTTGGCTTTTCTATATTTAAAGGATGAAAATGTTGATATCTCTATAATCGAAGTAGGCTTAGGCGGTAGATATGATGCTACAAATGTTTTAAATCCTATGATTTCAGTTATTTCTTCAATCAATTACGATCACTTAGATATCTTAGGAGATAGCATAGACAAAATTGCATACGAAAAAGCCGGTATTATTAAAAAAAATGGTATTACTGTCTTATACCCACAAGAATATATTGAAGCAGAACAGGTAATAAAAAGTATTTCTAAAGAGCAAAACAATAAAATAGTTGACGTAAAAAGAAAAAATATCACATTAAATAATTTTGGTATAGATGGACAATCCATGGACTATTCTTATAATGGCGTAAAATATAATAATATAGAATTACCTCTTTTAGGTGATCATCAAGTTATAAATGCCGCAGTGGCTTTTACTGTAGCCTTGCTGCTCAATGATTTAGGGTTTCAAATAAGCGAATTCAATATTAAGGAAGGAATAAAAAAAACAAAATGGATAGGCAGGTTTAGTATAGTTTCATATGGCCCGTTAATAGTTTTAGATGGGGCACATAATGTGAATGGGGTATCAGCATTGTCATCTGCTATAAGAAAGTATTTTAAAGGGAAAGAATTGATTTTAGTTATGGGCATGTTAAAGGATAAGGAATACGATAAAAGTGTAAAAATACTGGCATCAACAGCTAAAGCTTTTGTTGCAACAGAACCTATAAGTGAAAGATCATTGAAAGCAGAAGAATTGGCATTAGAAGCGAAAAAATACTGTTCTAATGTAAAGATTGAGCCATTATTGGAAAAGGCGGTAGATATAGCAATTAAAGAATATACCAAAGATTCGGTTATATGTATTGCAGGTTCATTATATTTAATAGGTGAGGCTTACAAATTATTTAATTAGTATGTCAATGATTTTATCGTATACTTGAAAATACGATTGTTTCCATTTTGCACATATTTGTTTAGCCTGTTCTGCTGATACTACATTTAGTTTTAGTTCAATTAATATTATATCGTTTTCAACTACTTTTAATATAACTATGTATTCAACGTCGCTTTTTTTAATATAATTGGCAAATACTTGAGTTTCCAGTTTTATTTTATCTTTGTTATTAGCTACATATTTTTTTATTAAATTTACAGTATTTTTAGGAATTCCTGAAATAAGTCCGCAAAGTGTTTTATGCCCTTTTTCAGTATATGTATATAACTCTTTATTATCAATTCTTTTAATCATATTAGACTCTTCAAGTTCTTGAATATATTGTTGCATATCAAAATAGTTTATTAGGTTATTTTGAAGAATGATATCGGTTATTTGTGCTTTAGAAAGAGGGAAGTCTATTTCCTTAAATATTAAAAGAATAATGAGTTTATTAACGGCAATTTTTTTTTCAGCTCGATTCATAGTAACACCTCTTTTGTGATTATTAAACTCTTATATTGATAGTTATTTAAATATAAGTTTCGTATAACTTTTATTAAATGATACTAACACAATTATAACATAGAGGCAAGGTTTCCACAAAAGCACCAGTCTTAACGAGTAAACTTTATATATAAATATATATATCCAATATTTATTACATAGAATTCCAAACATTCTGAATTTAACCT
>JALNWH010000001.1 GCA_023230985.1 Bacillota bacterium | reverse complement strand
CATAAACATAAGCAAAGACAGGCAACTTTTTTCTGCAAATGAAAAGGAAATTTTAGAAGGTTATACTACGGATATTTATTTTGTTAGAACAATGGATATTTTAAAAAAGATGAAGATAGCCGACAAGGAAGTCACTGCTGAGATATTTCCTAGGAAATCCGGTATTTTTGTCGGAATTGACGAAGTATATAATATTTTAAAAAATAAAAACATAGAGATATGGTCCTTGCCCGAGGGAGCGAGTTTTGAACGTAAAGAGACCGTTATGAGAATTATTGGGCCTTATGAGGAGTTCGGTATTTATGAAACCGTTATATTGGGAGTGCTGGCAAGTTCTTGCGGTTGGGCGACTGCGGCAAGAGAATGTAAGGAAGCCTGCGGCGATAAACCTTTTATTATATTTGGTTCCCGACATGTGCATCCTGCTGTTTCTTCTGTGATGGAAAGAGCGGCGATTATAGGCGGGGCAAGCGGAGCAAGCAATATTCTGGCAGCTAAATTGATGAATATGGAACCGTCAGGTACTCTTCCCCATGCATCTTTTTTGATTGCCGGTGATACCTTACCGGTTTCTTTAGCTTATGACGAGATTTCGCCAAAGGATCACAAAAGGATTATTCTTATTGATACATTTAAAGACGAAGTGGAAGAAGCATTACGGATAGCAAAGGCCTTGGGTAAAAACTTATATGCTATTCGTTTGGATACACCCAGTGAAAGGGGCGGAGTAACTATAGAACTTGTAAGAGAAGTTAGGGCTAGTTTGGATATGGAAGGGTACGGTTTTGTAAAAATTCTGGTTTCCGGGGGATTATATCCGGAAAAGATTAAGAAGCTCAAAGAAGCCGGGGCTGATGCTTTCGGAATAGGCAGTTATATTTCCGGGGCTTCGGCTATAGATATGACAATGGATTTAAAAGAAATAGAGGGAAAACCTATAGCTAAAAGAGGAAGAATACCGGGAAGAGTAGAGAATCCAAAGCTTGTTAGATTGATGTAGGAAGGGTTTATATGAAACGGCTTTTTGTTATTTTTATGATTGCTGTGCTGTTGCTTTTTTTAGTGGCTTGTGAGGGTTCTCAAATAATTGAAGAGAACAGTGTCAAAGTTGAAGACGAGGAGCTTCTGATTAATGGGCAATTAAGTATAGCGTGTGTAGAACCTATAAATTTTAATCCGATAAAAGTTAGTAATAAGTCCTATTTAGATATTTCAGATTTGATTTTTAACGGACTTTTTGAATATGATAAAAGCAAGAAAGTTATTCCTGTATTAGCAAAAAAAATAGATATTGACAGGAATACAGGAAAAAGCATCGTTAAACTAAGAGATGATATTTTTTGGAGTGATGGAAACAAAGTGACTTCCGACGATGTTAAATTCACATTGGATACCATTAAGAAAAATGCCGATTCAATTTATATAGAAAATATAGACAAAATACAAAGTTACAAAGTAATTGATGCAGAAACGCTAAGTATCAATTTTGTTAAGCCCTATTTTAATCTGCTGGACAGATTATGTTTCCCTATAATTCCTAAACATATATATACTCTTTATGATGATTTTTTGCCGGTAGGAACTGGACCTTACAAAGTTACGGATTATAAAAAGTTAAAATTTATGGAGTTGAAACCAAATAAATACTATTGGGAGGACAAAGACTTTGGTATTGAGCAAATAAAAGTTATTTTTGTTGATGATGCACAGGCCCTTGATCCTTTTTTTCAATCCGGGGAAATAGATGTTTTACATGCTTCATCTTATGACTGGGAAAAGTATAAAGAACAAAAAGATATAAGTACTTACAAATATATTTCCGATGGCTTTGAATTCATATCAATAAATCATGATAATGAATTATTGTCTGACAAAGCGGTAAGACAGGCCATGATGTATGCAATAAATAGAAAGGCCATTGCAGATAAACATCTTTTAGGTCATGCTGTAGTGACGGATACTCCAATAAAACCGGATTCTTGGTTAGACGACGGACAAGGAATAAAGTATAATTATAGTAAAACGGAAGCTCAATATATACTGAGTAATGCAGGTTTTTCATTTAACAGTATTTCCAAAGCATTTGAAAGAGAACTTGAAGGTAAGACTCAAGTGCTCAGGTTCACTCTTATTACTAATGTTGAGAATAACTATAGAGTGAAAGCAGCGGAAGATATAAAAAAAGGCTTAGAAGAAGCAGGATATATTATTGATTTAAAAATAGTTCCTTTTGATGAGGTACAAAAAACATTGGAAAGCAAAAAGTATGATTTGGTACTTACGGGGATGAATATTAAGCAAGGTTTAGTTTTAGATGGAGAAAACTACGCTTCCTATATAAATGAAGAATTTGATTTATTGATTGAGGAAATGATTACTAAGCAAAATAGCCCTGATATATTGCCTTTAGTTTATAATAAGATACAAAAGATAATACGGGAAGATTTGCCGATAATCAGTTTGTTTTATAAGGAATATGCTTTGGTTACGAGAAGTAAGTTAAGGGGAATCATCGAACCGGATAGCATGAATCTATTTAGAACTATTGGGGATTGGTATTTAGTAAAAGAAAAGAATTCACAATAATTATTTATAAATCTTTATTCATAGGGTCTATTAGTGTATAATAATTTAAAGTAAAAGTATGTGTTGTGAGGTATAACTTTATGAAGGTAAAAGGTAAAAACGAAAATATCAGGTTTGCCGTTATGGGAGGAACCTTTGATCCCATCCATTATGGTCATTTAGTTACAGCGGAAGCAGTAAGAGACGAATATGATTTGGATAAAGTTTTGTTTATGCCTTCGGGGAACCCGCCGCATAAGATGGGGAATCCCCATCCGATGCTAATCACAGGTATTTAATGACAGTTCTTGCTACTACAACCAATCCATATTTTGAAGTTTCAAGAATAGAAACTGATAGACAGGGTATTACATACACTGTGGATACGTTAAAGGAGCTTCGTAATATTTATGGAGAAAAAGCCGAGATATATTTTATTACGGGTGCCGATGCCATATTGGAAATTTTCTCATGGCAAAATGTAGATGAGTTGTTTAATCTATGTTTCTTTGTTGCAGCAACTAGACCCGGTTACTATAAAGAACGTGTGGAACAAAAATTGAAGGAAATAGAGTCTAATTATAAGAAGAAAATATACGGTATTGAGGTTCCGTCTTTAGCTATTTCTTCTACTGATATTAGAAATAGAATTAAAAATGGTAAAACCATTAGATATCTTTTACCTGAGGCTATAGAAGATTATATAAGAAAATGTGATCTTTATACGGAGTGATTTAGATAGTGTTGGCCTATAGTGAGATACATGATTACTTGCAAAAAAACCTAAGCCGGGATAAATATGAGCATTCAGTAAATGTAAGCATTGAGGCTGGGAAATTAGCAGCCTGCTATGATTACGATATGGAGAGAGCCAAGCTAAGTGGTCTTATTCATGATTGTGCTAAAGATTTAAGTATAGATAAACAAAAACAATATGCAAAAAAATGCGTTTTTTTTGTGGATGATTTGATATATAAGATTCCGGAGATTATTCATGCTCCTGCTTCCGTTTATATCAGTAAAAATATATTCGGTGTTACAGATATTGATATTTTGTCAGCAATAAGGTATCATGCAACAGGTAAGGAAAACATGAGCATTATTGAAAAAATAATATATATTGCCGATATTATAGAACCGGGCAGAAGGTTTGACAGAGTAGGAAAGATAAAGGAAACAGCTTATAAAGATTTAGATGAAGCACTGTTATTAGCTTTGGATTCTACTATTATTTATATAGTAGAAAAAAAATCTATTTTGCATCCGGATACAATAAAAGCTAGGAATTTTGTGTTGGATTCAATCAAATTAGTATGATTGAGGTGTTAATATGAAAAAAAGATATGTTTTAATATTTTTGATATCATTTATTGCTTTTACTTTTATTATTGTTAGCGGGGCTTACTATTATTTAGGCAAGTTTAATAGCGATAAAGAATTGTTTGATGAAATTGTCAGAATAAATCCGGAATTAAAGCCGCCGGATGCGGAAAATTATAATATAGTAAATGTACTTTTTATGGGGATTGATGAAGCCAGATCTGATTCAATGATTTTAGCAAGGTATAATAAAGAAGATGATATAGTAGCTATGATATCTATACCCAGGGATACCAGAGTTGAGATTGCGAATTACGGTTATGATAAGATTAATTCGGCCGTGGCAAGAAAAGAGGGTATACCTCTAGCTATGGATACCGTGAGCAAACTATTGGATATACCTGTGCACTATTATGTAGAACTTGATTTTAAAGGAATGGAAAAGATTATAGATATTGTAGGGGGAGTTGAATTAGATGTTCCTCAAGACATGTATTATCCGGATCCTACACAAAATCTATATATTAATATAAAAAAAGGCAAACAGATTTTAGACGGTAAAAATTCAGTAGATTTCGTAAGATATCGTTCCGGTTATCCGGATCAGGATTTGGGGAGAATCAGGGCGCAGCAAAATTTTATCAAGGCTTTTATAAAAAAGATTACCAGCCCTAAAATATTACCAAAAGCATTTAATGTATTAAGTGCTATAAGCCAATGTGTAAGAACCAATATGGAAGAAAAGGAAATAGCATATTATTCAATTAAATTAAAAGACTTAAATTCTGACAATATAAAGATGTATACATTGCCCGGTGAGGCTCTTTATATTAATAGAATTTCATATTATGTTTATGATGAGCAAAAGCTTAGAGAAATGAATAATGAAATTGAAGAAGAACTGGGTATTCAAAAAAGTGCAGGTGAAAGTTTGCAAAATATTGCAAATTAAAATTTTGCAGGAGGGGTTTATTTGCAAGATGATTTAATGGAAAAAAAAGAAGTAGCAATTGAAGTATTAAAGGACAAAAAGGCTCAAGACATAAAAGTTATAGACATTTCTGAATTGTCTATATTAGCTGATTACTTTATAATAGCTACAGGAACTTCGTCAACTCATGTGCAATCTTTAGCGGATAATTTAGAAGAGAAGCTGAGCGGAGCAGGGTTTGATATGCATCATAAAGAAGGATTTCGTAGCGGAAGTTGGATTTTACTGGATTATTATGATATTGTAATACATTTGTTTTCTAAAGAAGAGAGGGAATTCTATAATTTAGAAAGGCTTTGGGCAGATGCTACTACTATAAATATAGAATCATAACATAAAGTTTGGAGGATTTTAGTTGAATAATAATATACACCCGATTTTACAATCATTAATTCCTATAATAGAGGGTTTAGCAAATACTTTTGGAAAGAATTGTGAAGCAGTTTTACATGATATAAAAAACCCTCAGAATTCAATTATAGCAATAACTAATGGACATGTAAGCGGTCGTTCTCTCGGCGGGCCTATGAGCGAATATGGTTTGACAGTTATGAAAAAGGCACAATTCGATGAAAATATTATTAACTATATGAAAAAGACGCCTGACGGTAGGATTTTGAAATCATCTTTAATGTATATAAAAGATGAAAACGGAGAAGTTATTGGTTTTTTATGTATTAATTTTGATATTTCCGAATTATCTATAGTAAGTAATATATTAAATAATTTTATTGATGTAAAAAATGATGATTCAAATGAAGCGGGTGGAGAAGAAAGTTTTGGCAGTACAATTTATGATGTCCTGAACAGTATTGTAAATAAAACTTTAGATATTACGGGTAGGCCGGTAGCCTATATGTCAAAAGAGGAAAAAGTAAAAATAGTTGAGATATTAGATGATAAAGGCGTTTTTCTTGTTAAAGGTGCTGTTGATTATATTGCGAAAGTTCTTTGTGTTTCCAGATACACAATATATAATTATCTGGAGGAGATTAGAATAAGCGAAAAATATTAGGAGGTATTTGTGATGAAAGAGGTAATTAGTACTACAAATGCACCGGGTGCTATCGGACCTTATTCCCAAGGTATAAAGCATGGAAGTTTGCTTTTTGTATCAGGACAAACCCCTATAGACCCCAAAACCGGTAAACTTGTTGAAGGCGATGTAACGATACAAGCAAAACAATGCATAGAAAATATTAAAGCAATATTGGAAGCCGCCGGGAGTAGCTTGGAAAATGTACTTAAAAGCACTGTATTTATTAAGGACATGAATAGTTTTGGCAAAGTAAATGAAGTATATGGTTCATATTTTACAAAAAATCAACCGGCTAGATCCTGTGTTGAAGTAGCAAGATTGCCCATGGATGTTTTAGTAGAAATAGAAGTAATAGCATATATTTAGTTTTTTATACATTTAATAAACCGGCAATATTGCCGGTTTATTAATGATAATACCAATGCAAAGTATTTTAGAGGGGACTATCGGAAATCGGTTTTAATATTTCTTAAAGACTCTCAAGAAAAGGACTGATAAATTTGCTAATAACAAATCGAGAAAAACTTCTTTTTTTTATAATATCTGTTTTAATCATAGCATTAAGCGGAACCATATATATAAACCATAATAAAACTTCTCAATTTGTTCTAGGTGAAGAAAACATTGCTAAAACAAAAGAAATTGATACTATTGAAATAGATGAGCAGATTAGTACGGAACCAAAAATGATAGGAATACATATCGGGGGACAAGTAAAGAACCCCGGTTTTATATGGATAGAAGAAGGTACAAGACTTTATGATGCACTTAATTATATAGGAGGATCACTTCCGGAAGCAGACTTGGATATGGTGAATTTATCGAAGATTCTTAGTGATGAAGAAAAAATATATATCCCGAAAAAAGGCGAAGATGCTTCAATTGATATGACACAATATAGTGAAACATCAAATAGTTCAACAAATAAAATGATAAATATAAATACCGCTTCAGAAGCTGAATTAAGCACATTACCGGGTATCGGCCCTGCACTTTCAAAGAAAATAGTAGATCATAGAGATTCTAAGGGGTTTTTTAAATCTACGGAAGATATCAGGGATGTTAGCGGAATAGGCGAAAAACGATATGATGGTATAAAGGATTTGATTACCGTCAAATGAAACGACTTGGAAAGCAGGTGATTTTATGTCCTTGTCAGAAAAGAGACTTACTCAGATGACAGAGAGCTCGGGTTGAGCTGCTAAATTAGGTCCTGAGACCTTGGCACAAGTTTTGTGTCAACTACCTGGATTTCATGATGAAAATTTAATCGTAGGAATGGATACCTATGACGATGCCGCTGTGTATAAAGTCTGTGAAGATAAAGCAGTAATCTTAACAATGGATTTTTTTACACCGGTAGTAGATGATCCCTATATCTTTGGACAGATTGCGGCAGCTAATGCTTTAAGCGATATATATGCTATGGGAGGGAAACCGGCTACGGCAATGAATATTGCTTGTTTTCCTAATTGTCTGTCTACGGAAGTACTTGCAAAAATAGTAAAAGGCGGAGCAGATAAGGTTAAAGAAGCAGGAGCAATAATTGTAGGAGGACATACTATTGAGGATAACGAGCCCAAATACGGCTTATCATTAATGGGATTTATTCATCCTAACAATGTAGTTACAAACGCAGGAGTTAAACCGGGAGACGTTTTGATATTAACAAAACCGTTAGGTCTGGGAATAATGGCTACAGCAATAAAAGCTGACTTATTAGATGAAGGAGCTGTTGAAAAGGCGGCATTTATTATGTCATATTTGAATAAAGATGCTTGTGATGCTATGTTAGAAACAGGAGTCAATGGGTGTACCGACATTACCGGATTCGGCTTTTTAGGCCATGCCTTGGAAATGGCTAAGGCCAGTAATGTAACTTTTGAAATATGTTCTGATAGATTACCAATTATAGCCGAAAGCATCCAATTGGCAAAAATGGGTATAATACCTGCCGGTGCATATAAAAATAGAAGCTATGTTGGCGATAGAGTTGTATTTAGCAATAGTGTCAATCAAGAAATAAAGGACATTCTCTTTGATCCCCAAACTTCCGGCGGTCTGCTAATAGCTGTAGAAGAAAAAAAGGTAAATGGGCTGCTAGAACTGCTAAAAAATAACAACAAGACGGAATTTAGCATTATAGGTAAAGTAAAAGATAAAGATGGTTATTTTTTAGAAATAGTATAAAAGGTGGTTACTATGGTTAATAAAAAAAGTATCCTAAGCAAAATTCCTTCAGTTGATGATTTAATAAAAAATGAGGAAATAATCAGGCTTATTGATTTATGTCCAAGGCCTGTATTAGTCCAAGTCATAAGAGATTATTTAGATGAATACAGGAAGGAGATTTTATTACGGGTATCCGAGAGGCAGGATGAAATAATTAATCTTAAAGAAATATTAGATGGAATTCAGGCTAAGGTTTACAAGAAAATAGCTTATAGCCTAAAGCATGTAGTAAATGCTACAGGCATAGTTATTCATACAAACCTTGGCAGGGCACCGTTGTGTAAAGAGGCTTTGGATTTACTTGTAAAAACATCTTCAAGTTATTCAAATTTGGAAATGGATATTGAAAAAGGAATAAGAGGGTCAAGGCATGATCTGGTAGAAGATATATTAGTAGAGCTTACAAAAGCGGAAGCTGCCGCTGTTGTTAATAATAATGCCGCAGCAGTGATGCTGGTTCTGAGTACAATGGCTAAAGGTAAGGAAGTAATCGTTTCAAGGGGACAGCTTATAGAAATAGGCGGCTCCTTTCGAATACCTGATGTTATGAGGCAAAGCGGTGCTAAGCTTGTAGAGGTTGGAACTACAAATAAAACTCATATAGGGGATTATGAAAATGCTATAAATGAAGAGACCGCATTGCTTATGAAGGTTCATACAAGTAATTATAAAATAATGGGGTTTACTAAAGAGATATCCTCAAAGGAATTAGTATCTTTGGGAGAAAAAAGAGATATACCTGTAATAGAGGACATCGGCAGTGGGGTTTTTATAGATTTAAGCAAATATGGTTTGCCTTATGAACCTACAGTTCAGAATTCTATAGCCTCCGGTATGGATATTGTTACATTTAGCGGAGATAAAATGCTGGGCGGTTCCCAAGCAGGAATTATAGTTGGGAATAAGGAGTATATAGAAAATATAAAGAAAAATCCTTTGGCAAGAGCTTTGAGAGTGGATAAAATGACACTGGCCGCTTTAGAGGCTACATTAAGGCTTTATCTTGATGAAAATAAGGCTATAAGAAGTATACCGGTGTTGAATATGCTTACTGCAAGCATAGAAGAAATAACAAAAAAAGCGGAGGACTTTTATAATAGAATCCCTGGTTACTTGAAAAATTTATTTATAATGACCATAGAAGACGAATTTTCTGAAGTGGGCGGCGGGGCAATGCCTTTACATAAACTACCTACTAAAGTAATTACAATAAAAAGTGAAAACAATTCAGCAAATAGCTTGGAAGCAGCATTTAGAAATTATGAATCGCCCATAGTCACCAGAATATATAAAGATAAAGTTCTAATAGATATGAGAACGGTTATGGAAACAGAATATAATATTATTATTGATGCCTTAAAAACAATTGATGAACGATTATAAATTCTTTATTTTGAACTATAACCCTATGTCATTATGAGTACTGTTCCGTGTCACTCGAGCCACCACCCCGTGTCACTCTGAGTCACCACCCCGTGTCACTCGAGCCACCACCCCGTGTCACTCTGAGCCACCACCCCGTGTCACTCGAGCCACCACCCCGTGTCACTCGAGCCACCACCCCGTGTCACTCTGAGCGAAGCGAAGAGTCTTACGGTTCGAAAAATCTCAATTGCAGGGAACGGTAATTATGCTGTATTGCAAAAAAAGGATTGATTAGTATTGAAACATATAATAATAGGTACCGCAGGCCATATAGACCACGGTAAAACTACATTAATAAAAGCATTAACGGGTAAAGACACCGATAGATTAAAGGAAGAAAAGAATAGGGGCATATCTATCGAATTGGGGTTTACATACTTTGATCTGCCTAGCGGAAAAAGAGCCGGGATAGTCGATGTTCCCGGGCATGAACGATTTATCAAAAACATGCTTGCAGGGGCCGGCGGAATTGACTTGGTTTTGCTTGTTGTTGCTGCTGATGAAGGGGTAATGCCTCAAACAGTGGAGCATTTAAACATATTATCCTTGTTACGAATTAAAAAGGGTATTATAGCATTAACTAAAATAGACTTAGTAGAAGAAGAATGGCTGGAAATGGTCATTGAGCAAATAAAAGATGATGTAAAAGACTCATTTTTAGAAAAGGCAAAGATTTTTCCTGTATCTTCAACAACAAAAGACGGGCTTACTGATTTGATAAAAGAGATAGACAAACAAACAGAAGAAATTGAAGGAAAAGATCTTAATAAGCCTTTCAGACTTCCCATAGACAGAGTATTTAGTATCTCAGGATTCGGCACTATTATAACAGGTACTTTGATTTCGGGTATTATAAATGATGGCGATAAGATTATGATTTATCCTGATGAAAAAGAGGCTAGGATTCGCAGTATTCAAGTACACGATATGAAAACTAATCTCGCTGAAGCGGGACAAAGAGTAGCGGTAAATATTGCCGGGGTTAAGGTAGATGATATAAAAAGAGGGGATGTAATTGCCTTACCTGATAGCATGGAAAGTTCTTTAATGTTTGATGCAAAGCTGGAGCTTTTAAAAACCTCTGAAAGAGGAATAAACAACAGAGACAGACTCCGTATTTATCACGGTTCGGCAGAAATATTCGGCAGAGTCGTTCTTTTAGATCGGGATGAACTAAGACCGGGAGAAGAAGCCTTTGTACAAATGAGGCTGGAAGAAGAAATTGCATGTCAAAAGGATGATTATTTTATAATCAGGTTTTTTTCACCTATGATTACTATAGGCGGTGGAGTAATACTGGAGCCTAGCCCACCTAAAAGAAAAAGATTTAAAGATGAAGTAATAGAAGAGTTAACGATAAAAGATCGGGGAGATCCTGCAAAAATAGTGGAACAATATATTTTAAAAGCGAGTAGTACTTACCCTGATGTAAAAACTATAGCTAAGCAATCCGGAAATATAAATGTTGAACGATGTGAGGGCATACTTAAAAACTTGGAAGAAAATATGATAATAAAATCATTTAAAATAAGCGGCGAACCTATTTATCTGCATATGGACTATATAAATATGTTGAAAGAAAAGACCGGTGATATACTTATAAAATACCATGAAGACAATCCATTAAAAGCGGGTATGCCAAAAGAAGAGTTAAAAACTAAAATAATAGGAAATATAGGTCAGAAAATATCTGATTCATTATTTGATTATTTGCAAGAAGAAAAGACAATCAAACTTTTGGGGAAAATCGTGTCATTATGGGATTTTAAAATTACTCTTACAAAAGAGCAGGAAGAAATCAAAAATTCAATAATAAAAGAATATAATTCAATGAAATATAATCCACCTAGATATGATGAAATAAAAACTAAATTAAAATATCCTGAAAAAACTATTATTCAAGTATATGATATGCTTATTGATGGCGAAGAATTGATTAGAATAGATCAGGATATTGTTTTTTCAAAATCTGCCTATGAAGATTCAATTGAAGTACTTAGATCTTATTGCGAAATTAATAAAAGCATCCAATTAGGAGAATTTAGAGATTTATTGGAAACTAGCAGAAAATATGCAATAGCATTACTTGATTACTTTGATCAGCAGAAAATTACTAAAAGGATAGAAGATAAGCGTGTTCTAATGAAAAAGTAATGAAGCGGGATATTAAAACTGTTTGGCGGGAGTATGTGGGAATCGAACCCACCCAGGAAGCTACTAACCCCCCATACCGGTTTTGAAGACCGGAGGGCACACCAGAACCCATCTACTCCCATTGATTTCTTGCGGTTACCAAGCACTATTTTAGTATAGCATAAACTAATACCCTGTCAAGATGTTACAGTCCACACCTAACTATTTCTGATAAGCAGCCTATTATATTTGCTACGATTGCTGAGTTCCCAGGCAAATAATCTACAATAAAAAATATAAATATATACATGTGTGAATAGTAATAACCAAGGACTGACCACAATTTTTTGATAACCGCAAACTATTGCATTTTATAAAACAGTATGGTAGAATACCATTTGTCAATTAGAAGCAAAAGGAGGTGAATGTATTGGCCAATATTAAGTCCGCATTAAAGAGAATAAAAATTATTGAGTATAAAACTCGAAGAAATAGAATTATTATATCCTCCTTGAGAACTTCTATAAGAAGATTTGAAGATGCATTAAAGGCCGGTAATACAGATGAGGCAAAGGCTTTGTATAAGAAGACCGCAAGTCTTATTGATAAAGCAGCAGCAAAAGGAACCCTTCATAAAAATAATGCAGCTAGAAAAAAATCCAGATTAGCAAAAAAACTTAACGTAGCTATGTAAAAATAAGGGCGGTCTTTGACCGCCCTTTTATTCAAACAATTCCGCCAATAGAATTTCCACACCTATTCTTTCCATTCCTTTATCCGCATATTTACCTGTTTTCATGTCTGCTTCACAGTTAACGCATTTTTCAAGAGCTTTACCTAATGCATTATAATCAATAGAATTACAATAATTTATATTTTTTCTTATAATAAATTCTTTCATTTTCAGTTCTTTTGATATTTTTAGAGCATTCAGTCCCTCATTTTTTAATTCTTTTATTTTTATAATACTTTTTATTCCCCAGGAAATTGTGCCTATAATAGCAAAAGGAGAATGGCCATCTAATAATAAATCCCCATATATCTTTAAAGCTGTTGAGGAGTCGTTTTCCAAGCACGCATCAATCATTTTAAAAACATTATTCTCCAATGGTTCTTTTATAACCCTTTTAATATCGTTCATACTAACAGTTTCCTTTTCTCCAATATATGATAAGACCTTTTTTACTTCATTTTCTACGTGGTACATGTTTATATCTTTACTTTTATCTAAATATCCGGTGCTATGAATTAATAACTCTATCTCCTCTTTGCCTATTTCTTTCTTTTCCCTTTTAAAAAATCTGTTAATCCATTGGCTTAAAGTAGGTTTATCAATTCTTTTAAATTCATAGATGCTTCCGTTTTTATTTATATTTTTATAAAGCTTCTTTCTTTTATCTATATTTCCATAAAAAATAAATAAAAGGCATATATCGTCACTAAGGAAATCTATGAAACTTAAATCTTGCGGACTGTCGATTTCAACATTTTTATCAAAGTCTTCTACGCTTTCGTCCTTGCTTTTTTTTGATTTAGATTTTAACCCGTAAAAATCTTTAACCACTATAAGTTTCTTATCAGAACCGAAAGGTAAAGTGTCGCATGCATTTTGTAATTGGATAATATCAAGATTTTTATCTTCAAAAAGCAAAAAATTTATTTCTTCAAATCCTTTTACTACTTTCATTTTAATCTCTTCTATTCCTTTATCCAAAAGATAAGTTTCTGAACCATATAACAGATATAATTTTTTTATTGAGCCTGAGTTAATGTCATTTAAAAAGTTTCTGTAAATAACAATCACCTACTTTTTATCTAAAAACAATTACGAACTGTCTTTATTATAACCTTTTTACCATTTGTTTTAAATAAGACGGCACCATTTTTATCTGTTCTAAATATTTTATGAGAGTTTTCCTTAAGTCTATCTACTACTTCTTCTCTAGGGTGTCCAAAATTGTTTTTGCCCACAGAAATAACAGAGAATTTTGGTGAAACAGTTTCAATAAATTCTTTTGTGGATGATGTATTGCTGCCATGGTGAGGCACTTTTATTATGTCTGCTTTAATACTTTTATTTAATAATCTGTTTTCACCATCCTTTTCAATATCTCCGGTATATAATACTTTAAAGTTTTTATAAGAAAATAACGCAACCAAAGAATTATTATTTTCATCAGAATTAGAACTTATAATCAATGATTCTTCCGGAAACAAAAAGTTTATTTCAGTATTTTTATCTAAAACTAATTTGTCACCGTCCTTTGCATAAAGTATTTTAACTCCTTTAGATTTACATAAACTCAAAAAGCTTCTGCTTATTTCCGATTCGTAAGGAGTATCAGGGAGAATTACTTTTTCCGTTTTAAAGGTTTCAACGGCTTTCAATAAGCCCTCTAAATGGTCTTCATGAATATGAGATATGATAATAGTGTCTATACTCCAAACTCCCAGTTTTAAAAGTGCAGGAACAGTAATTTTGCCCCCAACATCGTAATAAAAATCTCCTTTGCCTGCAGAACCGCCGCCATCTATTAAAATATGTCTGCCTCTTGTCGTAGTAATTAAACTGCTATCCCCTTGCCCCACATCCAAAAAAACTAACCTTACATTATTGTTATAAAAATGGCCGGCAAAGACAAATATTAACATGGCTAATGAAACTGAAACAAAAGCATATTTTTGTTTTCTTATATTAAGAATAAAATTATTATCTTTATAACAAATCATTATAACAGCAAAATAATATAACAGATACATTAGAAAGTGAAGAGAAGGTATATGAAGCCCTGAATAAGGCAGCGCTGATGCAATACTTATTATTTTTGATAACAAGGAAATAAAATAATAATCCAATGAAAAGATATAAACCCCGATAATTGGAATAATTGCACCGAATATAACCCCGATGAAGCCTGTTGCAATAATAAAAAATACCAACGGGACTGCAATTATATTTACTAATATGCTAATCAGTGAAATGTAATTAAAATAATAAATCAAAACAGGCGCTGTTCCGGTCTGTATTGATAAAGACAGGGCAATTGCATTTCTAATAGGTGTTATATGAATTACTTTACCAAGGTATGTATATATAGGTTCAAATAAAAATGCAATTGAGTATATACATGCAAAAGATATGATAAAGCCTTGATTATGTACCAATAAAGGATTATGTAGAAGCATCAATATAGCAGCCAAAGAGGCTGCCGAAGATATATCATAGTCTCTTCTTATATGTTTTCCCCATATAAATATCAACATCATGATAAAAGATCTTAGAGCGGGTGGCGGCACTCCTATCATAGCAATATAATATGCAATAAGTATTGAAGAAAGTATATCCCTATAATTACCTTTGATTTTTAAAACTTTTAAAATTGCATTTAAAAGATACACAATGAAAGCAACATGAAGTCCGGAAATTGACAATATATGAGAAAGTCCGGTTTTAGAAAAGTTGTCTTTTTCCTCTGCATCTAGGTAATGCTTGTCTCCAATAATTACAGCATTTAAAAATGCTGCTTCATCGGTTGGCAATGATTTATTTATTATATTTGAAATCCTGCTTCTAACATTATAAAAAAATAAAACTTTAAAACTGTTAGCTCTGCCGACTAGGTTACTATTTTGGCCTATGAGTTGAAAATAGATACCCTTACTATTGAAATATAGAGATATATCGTTATCACCGAAGTTTCTTTTGCCTACTATTTCACTAACATGTCCTCCGGTTTTAATGATATCTCCTGCTTTATAGTTTGATTTGTTATAATCTTTAAATACAACTTTTTCTTTTAGGCTATAATATTTATCATCTTCTAAGATTCCAATACATTCTGCAATATAATCAGAAACATTGTCTTTTTTATTATTTTCTTCTAAAATAATTAAATCGGCATTAATCAACTTATCTTCAAAAGGTTTTAACTTACTTTCATAATTTGTGACTAAAGTATATCTAATCATGCTGATAGAACAAAAAGTGATAATAAAAAAAGCAATTTTTCGGCTAATAAATTTATTTATAAAATAAAAAAGTATAAGTATTATAGAAGTACAGAATAAAATCATAAATATACTTGGTTTAAACAAGTAAGCAAATATAATGCCAATAAAGGTGGCAATTGTGCCATATTCCATTTTATAGTCCATATAATTTCTCCTAGCATATATTGCAAAATATAGTCTAAGAAAAATTATATCATAAACTTAAAAAATAAAAACTGCCCGAAGGCAGTTTCTATTTTTACATAAATCTTGTAGGTAGCAGCGCATCAGCAATACCTATTATAAGAGCTCCGATTATTGCTCCCCATAAAGTTACAGTCATATTTGATATGAAGAATTGTGTAAAATAAATAATGGCTGCGGAGACAATGAAACCGGATAAACCTCTACCAAAAGGAGATGCGTCAAAGTTAAATATTAATTCAATAATATAATCTATCCCTGAAATAAATAGGGCTGCTATCAATGCTGTCCAAAAGCCTTTTACTTGAAAACCTCTTACTAAAAATGAAGTTATAAGTAACACAATAGCCGCAACAATAAACCTAAAAACAAAACGCAATGCGCCATTACCTGTGGTTCGTTTTGTTTCATCTTCTCTAGTTGCTCTTGTTGCCAATTTTAATCGCCTCCAATAGTATGCTTCATTTAATTTAGTATTTGAATTTACGGTTTATTTATTATTCCATTTTACACCTATTTATTTTTTTATCTATTTTTTGTTTTTTATATCAATAAGCCCTTCAATAGAATTTTTTGTTGTAGAATATAGTCCTGAAGCAGATAACCCATATACAATGCCTAAAAAAAAATTTGTTTTGATATCATTATTTTCTATATAAAGGGTTCCAATAATTGCTCCTAAGATTACGGAAACCAATGAAGCAAATTTTTTTGGCAAACCTAAACCTTTGAATAATTCGACAAGAGCAACTATTACAGGAATAATTACAGCCTCGTTAATCATGAAAGAACCTCCTTTAAACAACTTTCTACTTAATTATATGTAAACAAGTTATATAATTGACTGTCACCATAATTTTCCTATTTAAATTTTCATTCTAAAACAAATAATATTAATGAAAAATCATTTAAGGAGGATATTATGGAGGACAAGGAAGGAAAAACAAAAAGAATAGATAGCAAAGAGGATTTAAGAAAAGCAAACGAAAGACGAATAGAGGAGTTGTTAAATATAGACAACAGATATGTTCGTACTGAAAGACATTTGGAGCAGCATAATGATATAGCTGATCCCGAGCGAATTGAACATGCATATAAAATTCAAGGCGACAGAGAGGATAGGATGGAAAACCTCAAGGATATTATCACAAATGATATTGACGAAGATGACGATAATATTGAAAATTTGCAAAAAAGGATTAAGTATACTGAAGGATACCTAGGGAATAATGAAGATGATATGGATACGGTTACCTTACGAAATACTATTGAAAAACAAAAACATAGAATGGAACAATTAGAAAATATGCATAAATAGAAATAGTAATAAAAATTATTTTTTGTATTCCCGCTATATAAAAAAGCGGGAATTTTTATTTTTATAATGGTAAGCGGCACGAGGGAACCGTCCCTTTGAGTTGTTTAGAGAACAAGTGAGTTCAATTCGCATATAATTAAGTAAGAATAAAAAAGAGGTGCAACTTATGCATATTCAGCTTATTAATTTGAAAAGACAATACGATTCAATAAAGGAAGAAGCAGAGGAAAAAGTGTTGGATGTATTATTGAGAGGACAATATATTATGGGGGAAAATGTAAATGAATTTGAAAAAGAATTTTGTGAGTTTTTGGATATAAAACATGCTATTTCGGTGGCGAATGGCACGGAAGCACTTATTATAGCTTTAAAAGCCCTGGGAATAGGTGAAGGAGATGAGGTAATAACAACTCCTTACACATTTTTTGCAACATCTGAGAGTATATCTTCTGTCGGAGCAATTCCTGTATTTGCAGATGTAAGGCGAGATACATTCAATATAGATTTTTCTAAAATAGAAGAAAAAATCACTTCTAAGACTAAGGCCATAATGCCGGTGCATATATTTGGTCAGCCTTGTGATATGGATGAAATAAATGAAATAGCCAAAATTTACGGAGTATATGTGATAGAAGATGCTGCCCAAGCTGTTGGCTCAGAATATAAAAGACGTATGGTAGGTACATTATCGGATATTGCAGCTTTTTCCTTCTTTCCCACAAAGAACCTGGGATGTGCCGGGGATGGTGGCATAATTGTTACGAATAACGACAAGTTAGCAACTATATGTAAAGCATTTAGGGTTCATGGGAGCGGGGAAGATGGGCAAAAGGCATTTAATATTTTAAATAAAACAAATAAAGATATTGTAATAGACAACGCAACCGCCAATAAAATATATAATCCCATGAAGTATTACAATTATCTAATAGGGCATAATTCAAGGCTTGATGAAATACAAGCTGCTATACTTAGGGTAAAATTAGAAAGGCTGGATAAGTGGAATGATAAAAGACGGGAGAATGCAAAATATTATAATGAAAGCTTAAAAGGTACGAATTTAATAACACCATTTGAAAATGAATATGTAAAGCATGTATATCATTTATATATACTTCAATCGGAGCATCGAAGACAAATAGTCTCAAATCTTAATGATAAAGGCATATCTATAGGCATATATTATCCAATACCTTTACATTTGCAAAAAGCCCATATAAATTTAGGCTATAAAAAAGGAGATATGCCTAATGCGGAATATCTTTCTTATAGAACTTTTGCAATACCTATGTTTGCAGAATTAACAGAAGAAGAAAAGGCGTATATTGTAAGACATCTTAAAACTATATAGCAAAATTAAGCACAAAAAGGTAATGCAGCAAACTGCCTATCATAACAAATATATGGAATATTTCATGAAATCCGAATATTTTTGCATTTTTCCCAGGCCATTTGGTACCGTATATTACAGCCCCCAAAGTATATGATATCCCTCCTGTAAGAATTAGCCAAATTCCTAGAGAAGGAATTTTTTTAGCCATAGGAAATATTGCAATAACAGCAAGCCAACCCATTATAAGATAGAATCCTGTGTATAACCACCTGGGTGCATTAAACCAGACTAGTTTAAGGGTTATTCCTATCAAAGCAAGGGACCATATAGAGATAAGCAAACCTAGACCCAGCTTTCCGCTAAGCGAAATAAGACATAAAGGAGTATATGTACCTGCAATCAGTATATATATCATTATATGATCAATTTTTCTTAAAATACTTATTGCTTTTTTTGAAACCGGAAGCAAGTGGTACAAGGTGCTGGCAGTATATAAAAGAATGAGACTGGCACCAAATATTGAAAAAGCTGTTATATGCATAGCAGTTCCTTGCCGGGTTCCATATATTACTAAAACTACAGTGCCTATTATCGACATTATCGCCCCGGCTAAATGTGTAAATCCGCTTACCGGGTCCCTTAACTTTTTTGCCATTTTAACAGCTCCTTTGTATTAAAATACATTTCTATATATATGATAGCACTTTATCAAAAAATTATCACCATTAGGAGCTACATTAGTTTCATAGTTGAGATTATATTTTTATGCCAATGCAGGATGTTTGCTTTGACGGATGATGTATAGTTTTATTTAAAAGAATCATTAAAAAATAGAATATTTACCTAATATTCAGGTCAAATTAATAGGTAGCATTAGATTTAATAATTATAATAAAAGATAAATGGAGGAATCAAATTGTCAAGTATCAGAACGGATCTGGCTTTGGAAGCTAAGGAAATTTTTGAAGAGGAAAGCAAAGAAACTATACCCGGTGTAACGGTTGAAAACGATGGTAACGAAAATATAAAAATAACACGAGTTAAAATAACTGATGAGTCAGGTGTTAAGGCGCTTGGTAAACCTATAGGTAACTATATAACTATTGAAGTGCCGGATCTAAAATATAAAGATGTAGATTTAATGGAAGATTTAAGCAAAAACATTGCAAAAGAGTTAGATAGGTTAATGGATTTAAAAGACGATTCTTCAATTTTGATTGTTGGTTTAGGCAATTGGAATATCACACCGGATGCACTTGGCCCGAAGGTAACGGAAAAAGTATTGGTGACCCGGCATATAACTGAATATGTTCCGGAACAAATCGATGAAAGTGTGAGACCTGTATCAGCTATTTCTCCCGGTGTATTAGGTATTACAGGTATAGAAACAAGTGAAATAATAGCCGGTGTGGTTAATCATGTAAAACCTGACTTAGTAATTGTAGTTGATGCTTTAGCTTCAAGAAGAATGGAAAGAGTTAATTCTACAATACAAATTTCAGATGCCGGTATTAATCCCGGTTCTGGGGTAGGAAATAATAGAAAAGAGTTAAGTAAGGATAGCTTAGGAGTTGACGTCATTGCCATAGGAGTACCAACAGTAATAGATGCCGCTACAATGGCAACGGATACCATTGATATGATTATTGATGGCCTCAAGAAGGAAGGGAAAAAGGATAATGCGCTTTTAAGTATGATTGACAGCCTGGATCAGGAAGAAAAATATGAACTAATCAGTGGAGTTTTTTCAGAACAATTAAGAGATATGATTGTTACTCCCAAAGAGATAGATAGCATTATAGATGATATTTCCGATATACTTGCAGATGGTTTAAATATCTCTTTACACCCCAGTATTCATATGGATAACGTTGCCAGATTAGTAAATTAGAACTTTTTAGCCGGCATAATATATCAAAAATAAGCATATAAAAGAAGAAGAATGTAGGGGTAGAGGTATATGGTATGATAAGACACAGAAAAAATAAATCTACATTTTTGCCGGCATTTTTTATTACTATTTTTATTATTGGAATCCTGTTATATAGTTTTAATAGGGTTTCTTCAAATACTGCATATTTAAATATTCTATGCAACTCAATACCGGGATTTAATTCAATCGGTAAAAATAATAACAGTAGCTATGTTGCAAGTTCCAGTTTAGTTCATAATGACAGTGCAATAAAAATGAAATTTAATCCCTTCAATTTTATGCAATACAGTTTTTTCGGATTTTCACAAATAATGCGTGAAAAGTTTGATATTTCCAAGGATATCTCTGAAATTGGATTGCTTGATATAGAAAGCTACTCAGACGTACCTGAGGGAGAAATATATTTTAGTGAAGAGGACGAATATAAGGCATATGAAGAAGAAGGGCAAGTTAAAAAAACGGAAGAAATATTTCAAAATATTGAAGCTCCAAGGAAACTTGCATTAACAAAAAAAATTCCGGAAGTTTTAATTTATCATAGCCATGCGACAGAAAGTTATACACCATATAGTGAGGGAAATTATCATACACTGAATGAAAAGCACAGTGTAATACTTGTTGGCAGTATAATGGCAAAGAACTTACAGGATAAATATAAATACATAGTTGTGCATGATAAGACTTATCATGATAAGGAGTCTTATGCTTATTCTTATATTAATTCTTTAGCAACTATTAAACAACAAACTACGAAAAACAGGTCTTTAAAAGTTTTTTTGGATATTCATAGGGATGCTTTTACGGTGAATAATAATGAACACAAGAAGGTCAAAAAAGATGAATATACAACGACGATAAATGGCAAAAAGGCTGCAAGAATTATGTTAGTTACCAGCAGTGCCAATCCTAATTATTCAGAGCTTAAAAAGTTTTCCGCATATATAAGCAAAAAGATGGAAAAGTTATATCCGGGCTTGTATTTAAAAACAGATATAAAGACGAGAAGTAAATATAACCAATATGTAAGCGATTATTGTATTTTAATTGAAGTTGGTTGTATGCTGAATACAATTGATGAAGCTGCGTATTCCGGAGAACTATTATCAAATGTAATTGGTGAGGTATTGAAAGATTTACAGGAGTGAGCATCTTGGGAAGAATTGAAGAAAAAAAACAAAAGAAAGCCAAAAGGAAGATTAAGAGAAAGCAGTTTTTAACTATTTTTCTTTGTATTGTTTTTTTTCTTTGTATGGTCAATATTGTTGATAATGCCACTTCAAAAATGATGCAAAAAAGTGATGACACACATGCTGTCTATGCAAAATACGAAGACAATGGGATACTCAGGCTTGATATTGCCGGTAATACTTTTAGGCTATATGTTAAGCCTATTATAGATATTCTACACACATCCTATAATAATCTAATAAGCTACTTTCATTGATTTAGCAAATCCAACAATCTACATTTTCCTTTCATGTTAAAGTTCTATATGTTATAATTTGATATGCATTATTCTAAATATACTAGGGAGAAGATATCTATGCAAAATGATAATCAAAAATATATCAGGAATTTTTGTATAATAGCCCATATTGATCATGGCAAATCAACTTTAGCCGATAGAATGATAGAGAAAACCGGAGTTATAGCTCAAAGGAAAATGGAATCTCAAGTTTTGGATAATATGGATCTGGAAAAAGAAAGAGGTATTACAATTAAGCTAACTTCCGTAAGGTTGGAGTATGAGGCCAATGATGGGCAAATATATATTTTTAATTTAATTGATACTCCGGGACATGTGGATTTCACTTACGAAGTTTCAAGAAGCCTTGCTGCATGTGAAGGTGCTATTGTCATAGTGGATGCTACTCAAGGGATTGAGGCACAGACATTGGCTAATGTTTACTTAGCTTTGGATAATGACTTGGAGTTATATCCGGTAATAAACAAAATTGATTTACCCAGTGCGGATCCCGATTTTGTTAAAAAGGAAATAGAAGATATAATCGGTTTGGATGCGGAAGATGCAGCGCTGATATCCGCTAAAGAAAATATAGGCATTGATGAGGTTTTAGAAGGCATTATAAAATACGTTCCTGCTCCAAAAGGATCAAAAGAAAAACCGCTTAAAGCATTAATATTTGATTCTTTATATGATAGCTATAAAGGCGTTATTGCATATATCAGAGTTTTTGACGGAGTAGTTAAGCCCGGTATGATAATCAAGATGATGTCTAATAATGCTAAGTATGAGGTCGTGGAGGTGGGGACTTTGAATCCGGGATTTGTTCCCCGAGGAGAACTTTCTGCGGGCGAGGTTGGATATATAACGGGAAGCATAAAAAATGTAAGAGATGTCCATGTAGGTGATACGATTACCGATGGAAAGAATCCTTGTGATTCACCATTACCCGGGTATAGGAAAGTAACATCAATGGTATATTGTGGAATCTACCCTGCAGACGGTGCAGATTATAATGATTTAAGGGATGCTTTGGAAAAACTACAGCTTAATGATGCGGCTTTATTATTCGAACCGGAAGTGTCGGTAGCACTTGGATTTGGATTTAGATGCGGTTTTTTAGGACTTCTTCATATGGAAATCATACAGGAAAGATTGGAAAGAGAACATAACCTTGATTTGATAACCACTGCTCCCAGTGTAATTTACCATGTTATAAAGACGAACGGGGAAAAAATTGAAGTGTCTAATCCTACGAATTTACCGCAGCTGCAGGAAATTGATTATTTGGAAGAGCCAATAGTGGAAGCATCTATAATGACTCCTACAGAGTATGTGGGAACTATTATGGAATTATGTCAAAACCGGCGCGGTGTTTTTATAAATATGGAATATATAGAGGAGAAAAGAGCCATACTGCATTATAATTTGCCTTTAAATGAGATAATTTTTGACTTTTTTGATGCTTTGAAATCCAGGACTAAAGGTTATGCTTCCTTTGATTATGTTTTAAAAGGTTATTCCAGATCAGATTTGGTTAAATTGGATATTTTGATAAACTCCGAACCTGTTGATGCTCTTTCTTTTATTGTCCATAAGGATAAGGCTTATACAAAAGGTAGAGCTATTGCGGAAAAACTAAAGAATGTAATACCCAGGCAACTTTTTGAAATACCCATACAAGCGGCTGTAGGACAAAAGATTATTGCACGGGAAACGGTTAGGGCACTTAGGAAAGACGTGTTGGCTAAATGCTATGGCGGAGACATTACCAGGAAAAAGAAGCTTTTAGAAAAACAAAAGGAAGGCAAAAAGAGAATGAGACAGGTAGGCAGTGTAGAGTTGCCGCAAGAAGCTTTTATGTCGGTACTAAAACTTGATGATTAGGTGATTTTATGAAAGAAATCGGTTTATATATTCACATTCCTTTTTGTAAGAAAAAGTGTTTATATTGTGATTTCAACTCATATATAATACACGAAGAGGATAACTATATTGATTCGTTGTGTAAAGAGATTAATGCTTATCTTAGTGCTAATAAATATAGATTTAAGACAGTTTTTATCGGTGGGGGAACTCCCACCGTTATTAAATGTAAGAATATAGGTAAAATAATGGATTTGATATCTTCTTTTATAAAGAAGGACGGGGAAATAACTATAGAATGCAATCCTGAAACACTCAAAGAAAACTCTATAAATGAATACTATAAAATGGGGATAAATAGGCTAAGTATCGGATTACAAGCGAAGCAAAAGGAGCTTTTAAAAACTATTGGACGCATACATAGCTATGAAGATTTTTTATCAGGCTACTCAATGGCCAGAGAACAAGGATTTGAAAATATAAATGTAGATTTAATGTTTTCTCTGCCGAATCAAACTATAAAAATGTGGGAGGAAACTCTTTTAAATGTTTGCAGCCTCGAGCCTACGCATATATCATGTTATAGCCTGATATTGGAAGAGTCTACTCCTTTGTATAAACTTGTTAAATCCGGAGAATTAACTATTCCCGATGAAGATACGGATAGGAACATGTACTATTTAACGGAGGAAATTTTGGGCTATCGGGGATATAAACAATATGAAATTTCAAACTATGCTAAAGAAGGTTATGAGTGTAAACATAATTTAATATATTGGAAAAACGAAGAATATATAGGGGTAGGGGCAGGCAGCCACAGCAGACTGGATTCAAAAAGATTTTGGAATGTAAGAGGAGTAAGAGAATATATATCCAAACTTGACAGCAATGAAGATATTATTGAAGGCTACGAGGATATTTGTGAAAAGGAAGATATGTGGGAAACAATTTTTTTAAACCTCAGGCTAAACGAAGGTCTAAATATTGATGATTTTTATAATAGATACGGTAAAGGTTTTATGGATATATACGAAGATGTAGTTGTGCGGCTTAAAAGTGACGGATTGTTAAATGTAAGGGAAAAAAACATTACTTTAACCAAGAGAGGCAAAGATTTAGCTAACGAAGTCTTTATAAAATTTTCAAAATAATAAAAAAAAATGCATATAACTATAGACAAAAAATTGAAGCAGTGATATTATAATATCAGAATTAGCACTCTATGAGTGTGAGTGCTAACAAAGGCGGTGTTAATGATGTCCCTAAATAGCAGGAAGAGACTGATTTTACAAGCAATAATCGAGGATTATATAAATACTGCAGAACCTGTTGGTTCCCGCACTATTTCAAAAAAGTATTTAACAAGTGTAAGCTCGGCTACTATTAGAAATGAGATGGCGGATTTGGAGGAAATGGGTTATATTGAACAGCCGTATACTTCTGCAGGTAGAATTCCTTCTGATAAAGGGTATCGTTTATATGTAGATTCAATAATGAATCAAAATATTTTAAATGCTAAGAAAATTGAATATATAAAAAAAGAATTTATGGAGACTCTAGGTGAGATAGACGATTTAATCAAACATGCATCTAAGCTTCTTTCCAATATGACTAAATATGCATCCATAGCAATGGCACCACAATATGGGAAAACAAGATTAAAGCATATACAATTAATAGGTATTGATAATTTTAATGTGCTTTCCGTTATTGTTACTGATGTGGGAATTGTTAAAAACAGTGTTATAAGGATGGAAGAAAGCCTCGATATCCGTACTTTGGATAAAATATCGAATATGTTAAATGATAAATTGACCGGGCTGTCTTTAGATAAGTTAAATGATTTGGATATTTCCAACTTAACCAGTGAAGTTAATGGATACAATGAATTATTGATAAAGGTTTTACCGGAACTCTTTCAAGCTTTAAAATATTCCGATAAAATCGAGGTTTATCATGAAGGTGCTGCCAATCTCCTTGATTTACCTGAATACAGTGATATTCAAAAAGCAAGGGAATTTTTGAATGTATTGGATGAGCATGACTTACTATTCGAAGTATTAGAAGATAAATCAGAAGACTTATCCGTGACTATAGGTAAGGAAAACAAAATTACTCAGCTAAAAAATTGCAGTTTGATTACTGCTACTTATAGTTTCAACGGTAAGGTTATAGGTTCAATCGGGGTGGTAGGTCCGACAAGGATGGAATATTCAAGGGTTATTTCTTTAGTAGATTGTTTGACAGAGAATTTAAATGATATTTTATCAAAAGTATTAAAGACTTAGTTTTTTTATATTATAAAGCATATAAGAATAGGTGGGATAACAGTGGAAAAAGAAACAAAGGTTAATGAAAAGTTGAATAACAGCAAGCAGAATATTGTTGATGAGGAGGTAAAAGATTTAGAGGAAGAATTGACGCAAAAAGAAACATTAGCAGAGGATTTCGGCGACAATATTAAGGAATTAATAAAAAATTATGAACAAAAACTTGAAGAAAGCTTAGATAAATTTCTTAGGCTACAGGCAGATTTTGAAAACTATCGTAAAAGAATTGTAAAAGAAAAGGAAGACTTTCGATTATTCTGTTTAGAAGATATGATGTTTCAACTCCTGCCGGTTATAGACAATTTCGATAGAGCTATCAGCTCGTTTAAAGCAGGGGATTTGGATAAGAAATATATAGAAGGTCTTGAAATGGTATATAATATCTTTTTAGATATTTTAAATAAAAATGGGCTTACTGAAATAGATGCAGTAAATTGTGAATTTGATCCGAATTATCATCATGCGGTTATGCAAGAAGAAACGGAGAAAGATGACAACGTTATAAAGGAAGTTTTTCAAAAAGGGTATATGTTAAATTCAAAGGTAATAAGACCGTGCATGGTAAAAGTGGCGGTTAAAAATTGAAAATAATTTTATATTAGAGGAGGAAAAATAACATGGCAAAAGTAATAGGTATCGATTTAGGAACTACAAATTCTTGTGTAGCAGTCATGGAAGGCGGAGAGCCTATTATAATACCGAATGCAGAAGGTAATAGAACTACACCGTCAATTGTAGGATTTTCAAAAACCGGAGAGAGGCTTGTAGGTCAGATTGCAAAAAGACAAGCCATTACAAACCCGGATAGAACAGTATTATCTATAAAGAGAGAGATGGGTTCAAATTTCAAAGTAAAAATTGATGATAAGTCCTATACTCCGCCGGAAATTTCAGCGGTTATACTTTCCAAGTTAAAGCAAGATGCTGAAGCTTATTTGGGTGAAAAGGTTACTCAAGCCGTTATAACTGTTCCGGCATATTTTAGCGATAGCCAAAGACAAGCAACCAAGGATGCAGGAAAAATCGCTGGCCTTGAAGTACTTAGAATTATTAATGAGCCTACAGCCGCAGCTTTGTCTTATGGATTGGATAAGGATGACAATCATAATATTCTAGTGTTCGATTTAGGCGGTGGTACTTTTGATGTTTCTATTCTAGAATTAGGTGATGATGTAGTTGAGGTATTAGCTACCAGTGGTAATAATAGACTTGGCGGTGACGACTTCGATGAAAGAGTTATAAAATATATGATTGAAGAGTTTAAAAGAGATCAAGGTATAGATTTAACTAATGATAAAATGGCAGCACAAAGGCTTAAAGAAGCAGCTGAAAAAGCGAAAATAGAGTTATCAGGAGTTTTGCAAACAAATATAAATCTACCTTTTATTACAGCTGACGCAACAGGACCTAAACATTTAGATGTAACAATTACCAGATCAAAGTTCGATGAACTGACTCATGATTTAGTTGAGGCTACGATGGAACCTGCAAAAAAGGCACTAAACGATGCAGGTCTATCTGCAGACAAACTAGACAAAATAATTTTGGTAGGGGGTTCTACAAGAATACCTGCCGTGCAAGAGGCTGTTAAAAAGCTGACGGGCAAAGAGCCTTTTAAAGGTATAAATCCGGATGAGTGTGTAGCTTTAGGTGCGGCGTATCAGGCGGGAGTTTTGGGCGGAGAAGTCAAGGATGTGCTGTTATTGGATGTTACTCCTTTAACACTTGGTATAGAAACTTTAGGCGGTGTATTTACCAAACTTATTGATAGAAACACCACTATACCCACAAAAAAGAGCCAGACTTTTTCAACAGCAGCGGATGGGCAAACAAGTGTAGAAATACACGTATTGCAAGGAGAAAGAGAAATGGCTGCATATAATAAGACTTTAGGAAGATTCCAATTGACTAATATACCTCCTGCTCCTAGAGGAGTTCCCCAGATTGAAGTAACTTTTGATATAGATGCTAACGGGATTGTGCAAGTATCTGCAAAAGATTTGGGAACAGGCAATGAACAAAATATTACTATAACAGCCAGCTCCAACCTTTCTAAAGAAGATATAGATAAAGCAGTGAAAGAAGCAGAAAAACATGAACAAGAAGATAAAAATAAAAAAGAAGAGGTCGAAATAAGAAATCAGGCTGACAGTTTGGTGTATCAGACAGAGAAAACTTTAAAAGATTTAGATGACAAATTAAGTTCAGAGGACAAAGCGAAAATTGAGGGAGAATTAAATCACTTAAAGGAAGCATTAAAAGGCAGTGATAATGAAAACATAAAATCTGCAACGGAAGATTTATCAAAAGTATTTTATGAAATATCTTCTAAAATCTATCAGGCACAAGGTGGCGAAGGTGCACCCGGCGCTCAGGATTTTGCCAAAGATCAGAATGATGACGGAACAATAAATGCAGATTATAAGGTTGATGAAGATAAATAAGAATTGTAAGGGCGGCCTATGGTCGCCCATTGTAAGACAAACGATAATATGATATTATAAGATTTTGTAAGAAGCATCCTATGCAACTTGCAATATTAGGCTCGTAGTTCAATGATAGATTTTGGTTTTAGGCTGGTGGTGAGTAGATGGCAAAAAAAGATTATTATGAAGTTTTAGGTGTAGATAAATCAGCTTCCGAAGAGGAGATAAAAAGAGCTTTCAGGAAGCTTGCAAAGAAATATCACCCGGATATGAATTCAGGGGACAAAGTTGCTGAAAGCAAATTTAAAGAAGTAAATGAAGCATATGAAATTCTTGGTGATAAAGATAAGAAAGCAAAGTATGATCAATTTGGTCATGCAGCTTTTGACCCTAATAGCTTTGGAGGCGGAGGTTTTGGAGATTTCAGCGGCTTTGGCGGTGGTTTTGGCAGCATGGGGGATATATTTGAAACATTCTTCGGTGAAGGAGGTTTCGGTTTTTCCACATCTTCAAGGAGAACAAGGAATACAGGGCCCCAAAGAGGCAATGACCTTAGATATGACATAGAAATTAACTTCGAAGAAGCTGCTTTCGGAGCAAAGAAAGATATTAGAATAAATAGAAATGAAGCTTGCCAGACTTGTAAGGGTACCGGTGCAGCACCGGGAAGCGGTGTGGAAACATGTAAAAAATGCGGTGGGACCGGTGAAATAAGAAATATTCAAAACAGTGTTTTCGGCAGAATAGTCAATGTAAGCGTTTGTGATGCTTGTCGTGGTGAAGGTAATGTTATCAAGAATCCTTGTACAACATGCGGGGGTAAGGGAGTTTTAAGAAAAAACAGAAAGATTACTGTTGAGATTCCTGCCGGTGTGGATAGCGGATCTATTCTAACATTAAGGGGAGAAGGAGAACCCGGTCTCAGGGGAGGCTCCGGAGGAGACTTATTTATCTATATTAGAGTAAGACCGCACAAAACATTTAAAAGAGATGGTATAGATTTGCATTGTGAAGTTCCTATCAGTTTTGTAACAGCTACATTAGGCGGTACAATTAAAGTACCTACTTTGGAGGAAAGTGTAAAATTCAATATTGATGCAGGCACTGAGACGGGCTCAACCTTTAAGATTAAAGGTAAAGGAATTCAGAGTTTAAAAGGCAGATATAGAGGTGACCTTTATTTTACTGTAAAAATTCAGGTTCCCAAAAGGCTTGATGAAAAGCAAAAAGAAGCATTAAAGAATTATGCTGATACAATGGGCGATAGTTATAATGAAACGGATAAATCGTTTTTTGGAAAAGTAAAAGATGCATTTGGAAAATAAAAAGCAGCAACGAAGCTGCTTTTTGTTTGCATATAGCAGAGTTTATCCGTCATATAAATAATGTGCAAAGGGGAAAATCCATGAAATACATAGAATATACTGTTTTGACAACTACCGAGGCAAGTGATGCAGTGGCTTATATATTGGAACGTGAAGGTGCTGTTGGTATAGCAACGATTGATTTAAATGACTTTTTAATGTTGAATAAAGATAAACACAGCTGGGACTATAGTGAACCGACTTTGGCTGCTTCGTTAGGTACTGATGTAAAAGTTAAGGGCTATTTTTATAATTATTCCGATAAAATAGAGAAAAGTATCCAAGGTTTAAAGAATTTTGGATTGGATATAGGTAAAGGTCAAGTTATAATAAATCAAGTTAATGAGGAAGATTGGGCAAATGCATGGAAAAAATACTTCAAACCTTTTAAAGTCGGTAAAAAAATCGTTATAAAACCGACTTGGGAAGACTATAAAATAGTTGAAAATGATATAATAATAGAAATAGATCCCGGAATGGCCTTTGGTACAGGTAGTCATGAGACAACTTCCATGTGTTTAGAATTATTAGAAAAACATATAAAAACTAGGGACACTGTTATTGATATAGGGTGCGGCTCCGGTATTCTTGGTATAGCAGCAGCTAAACTTGGAGCGGATGTAGTTACATGTATTGATTTTGATGAGAATGCATGTAAAGTTGCTGCAGATAATGTAGTTTTAAATAAGATGGAAAACAAGATTAAAGTTGTGAAAGGTAATTTGCTTGACGGTTTAACGGTAAAAGTGGATTTAATAATCTCAAATATTATAGCTGATGTTATAATAGATTTGTCGGATAAAGCTTATAGGTTAATAAATTCCGGCGGGTTATTTATTTCATCAGGTATTATAATTGATAGGAAGAAAGACGTAATAAGTCAATTAATAAATGATAATTTTAAGATAAAAGAAGTGCTGGAAATGGGAGAATGGTGCGCCATTGTTGGAGAGAAGGAATAATATGCACAGATTTTTTATAAATAAGGAAAATATAAATGGCAAAAAAATAATTATAAAAGGTGAGGATGTCAGACATATAGCTAATGTTTTAAGGCTTAGAACCGGTGATAAGGCAGTACTTTGTGATGGGGAAGGAAAAGATTATACAGTTTCAATAATAAATATTGATAAGAATTCAGTAATAACTGAGATATTAAATATAGAAAAGTCTGTTGGAGAAATAGATTTGGATATAACGATCTATCAAGGTATGCCTAAATCAACAAAGATGGATTTGGTTATACAAAAATGCACGGAACTGGGGGCAAATAAGGTAGTACCCATAGCAAGCGAAAGAACAGTTGTTAAACTGATATCTAAAAATGATGAAATAAGAAAAATAAACAGGTGGCAAAAAGTTGCAGCGGAGGCCGCCAAGCAAAGCAATAGAGGAAAGGTTCCAAATATATGCATGCCCATGTCTTTTGAAAATGCCGTGAAAGATTCATTAAATAAAGATTTGACTTTAATCCCCTATGAAGGAGAAAAAATCACCAGCTTAAAAGAAATACTAAGTAATGAGAAACCAAAAAATATAGGGATTTTTATAGGACCGGAGGGCGGATTTGCAGATAAAGAAGTGCAACTGGCTATAGACAATAAGGCAAAGACTGTGACTTTGGGAAAAAGAATACTAAGAACCGAAACTGCTGCTTTAATGACACTAAGCTGCATACTCTATGAATACAATCAATTTTGATAATTAACCGGAGGAAATACATTGGAGAAAGTTGCTTTTTATACACTGGGTTGCAAAGTAAATCAGTACGAAACTGAGGCTATGATAGAAGCCTTTGAAAAAAAAGGGTATGAAATAGTTGATTATAATAGTTATTCAAATATTTATATAATAAATACTTGTACAGTTACTAATATGGGAGATAGGAAATCACGTCAAATAATAAGGAGAGCTTTGGAATATAATAAAAATGCTTTTATTGCTGTTGTTGGCTGCTATTCACAAATTGCTCCCAAAGAGGTTTTAAATATCAAGGGTGTTAAACTTGTATTAGGTACAAATAATAGGAGTAAGATTGTAGAACTGGTGGAAAGTGCGATAGAAAAAGATTTGCAGACAAATGCCGTAGATGATATTATGGAAATCCGTGAATTTGAAGAAATGAGCATAAACCAATATAAAAAAAGAACAAGAGCATTTGTAAAAATACAAGAAGGGTGTAACCAATATTGTTCTTATTGCATTATTCCTTATGCAAGAGGCCCCATAAGAAGCAGAAGTATTAATAGTGTTTTAAGAGAAGTTGAAGAGCTGGCAAAGAATAATTTTTTGGAGGTTATATTAACAGGTATTCATATAGGTTCTTATGGAAAAGATTTAAATAATATAGAATTAATTGATGTGATAGAGAAGGTGCATAAAATTGACGGTATAAAAAGAATTAGAATGAGTTCTGTAGAACCGAAAACTTTAACGGAAGATTTCATAAATAGGATTTCAAAACTAAATAAGATTTGCAGGCATTTTCATCTTTCATTGCAAAGCGGATGTAATGAAACGCTTAAAAGAATGAATAGAAAATATACGGTTGAAGAATATAGAGACGTAGTAAAGAACCTAAGGAGTAAATTTGATGATGTGGGAATAACTACTGATATCATTGTGGGATTTCCCGGAGAAACCGATGAAGAATTCTTGCAAACATTACAGTTTATTGATGAAATATCTTTTAGTTCCATGCATATATTTAAATATTCACCTAGAAAGGAGACACCTGCTGCAAAACATCCCAATCAAATTAGCAGTAAAATTAAAGATGAAAGAAGTAAAAAGGTATATCAAGTAGCCAAGAAAAATGAAAAGAATTTTATTAATAAATTTATTAATAAAAACTTAACGATTCTTTTTGAACAGGAATTAAAAAATAAAAAAGGCTTTTATGAAGGGCTAACGCATAATTATATAAGAGTCGTAGCTAATTCCCATGAAGACATCAGCGGAAAATTGCTTAATGTACGTTTAGTAGAAGGGAAAGATAATTTTATGTTAGGGAAGCTAATAAAATAATAAAAGCTTTAAAGGATTTTGTCATATAATTGTTGAATACTTTATTAAGCTTATAAGCTGAGTTAGGGAGGTGAGTTAAATGGACAATTGTATTTTTTGTAAAATTATAAAAGGGGAAATACCCTGCAGCAAAGTATATGAAGATGATAAAGTTTTAGCTTTTAACGATATAAATCCTGAAGCACCTGTACATTTTCTTGTGATTACAAAAAAACATTTAGAATCAATTATAGATTTTCAAAATGAGGATTATCTTTTGATAAATCATATTATAAAGGTTATAAATAAACTGGCAAAGGATATGGGCATTGATGAAAAAGGTTTTAGAATAGTTAACAATATTGGCAAAGACGGAGGACAAACAGTACCTCATGTGCATTTTCATGTGCTTGGCGGTAGACACTTGCAGTGGCCACCGGGCTAAGGCCTTGAGGCTAAAACCTTTTGTTGACACCTTGCTGATATGTACTGTATAATGGAATATGTGTTTGAATTGTCCCGCTTTAACGCAGTAAAGTTTACGCAATGATTGTTACCAGCGGAGGGAGGGTGTATTAGATGTCGGAGATTCGTGTTGGAGAAAACGAAACCTTAGAAAGTGCATTAAGACGTTTTAAGAAGAAGTGCGCACGGGCAGGTGTTTTAGCTGAAGTTAGAAAGAGAGAGCACTACGAAAAACCTAGTGTTAAAAGGAAAAAGAAATCTGAAGCAGCTAGAAAGAGAAAATTTAAATAAAGAGAGTTGATTATATGTCTTTCAAGCAGATTCTACAGCAGGATATGAAAACTGCAATGAAAGAAAAAGACACAATAAGAAAAAATGTCATTACCATGGTCAGGGCTGCAATCTTGCAGCAAGAAAAAGATAAAAGAATAGAATTAGATGATGAAGATATTATTGAAGTTATAGCAAAAGCTGCAAAACAAAGAAAAGATTCTATTCCTGATTTTGAGAAAGGAAATAGACCTGATTTGGTAAAGAATTTGGAAAGAGAAATTGAGATTTTAATGTCTTATCTTCCGGAGCAATTAGATGAAAATGAATTAGATGAGATAGTTGCGCAAACTATTTTTGAAGTAGGGGCGCAAAGCGTTAAAGATATAGGCAAGGTTATGAAAGAACTTATGCCAAAGGTTAAGGGCAGGGCAGGCGGAAAGATAGTCAATCAGTTAGTAAGAAAGCATTTAAGCTAGATGAATAAAAAAAAGGGGCGTTTTGATTGTTTTTTAAGCAATTAAAATGCCCTTTATCTTTTGTTACTGTTCACATGTTGTATATATTTACATTTTTACTGTAGATTGCTTGCCTTTGAACTCAGCAACCGTAGCAAATATAATAAGCTGATTATCAGAAACAGTTAAGGTTGAACAGTGACTTATCTTTTAAATATAATAAATTACATAAAAAGACTCTTACTTAATTAAAATATTATATGATATAATTATAAATAGGTTGCAGTATATTAATTAAAGGAAGGGTGGGATTAATGTTTGGTGAATGGTCTTTAATAAGTATATTTTTATATATCATAGGATTGATGCTTTTATTGATAGAAGGAATTATTCCGGGTTTTGGCATACCCGGGATTGCCGGTATAGTATGTGTAGTAATTAGTGTTGCTCTTATTACATCAAATATATATGAAGCAATGATACTAGTAATAATAACCTTAGTACTATTTATATCCGCCATTGTACTGCTTTATAAACTTGGATATGGGAGTAAATTCTTAAAATTTCTGGTTTTAAATACAGAACAAAAAAGAGAAGAAGGTTATACAAGTTTGGAATTTGATAATTCATATATAGGTAAAGTTGGCATTGCCGAGACTATTTTGAGACCCGCCGGCATAATAACTGTAGAGGATAAGAGGATTAATGCCCAATCCCGAGGTGAGTTCATTGATAAAGGGTCTAAAGTTGAAATAATAGAAAGCGAAGGTATGAAAATAATAGTTAGAAAATTTGAAAAGGAGGATATAAATGTTTGATTTGATTGCGCCTATATTAACCATTTTTGTTATTATTTTGGGTTTAACTATATTTCTGAGTTTTGTACCCATTGGATTGTGGATTTCAGCATTAGCTGCCGGGGTTAATGTTGGAATATTTAATCTGGTTGGAATGAGGTTGAGAAGGGTAGTACCCAGCAGAATCGTAAGCCCATTGATAAAAGCTCGAAAAGCCGGATTGGGGCTTACTGTTAATCAGTTAGAAGCACATTATTTAGCAGGCGGTAATGTGGATAGGGTTATAAATTCTCTTATTGCCGCTCAAAGAGCGGAAATCGATTTGAGCTTTGAAAGAGCTGCAGCTATAGATTTGGCCGGGAGAGATGTGTTGGAAGCGGTTCAAATGAGTGTAAACCCCAAGGTAATAGAGACACCTGTTATTGCAGCGGTAGCAAAAGACGGTATAGAGGTTAAAGCAAAAGCCAGAGTTACCGTAAGAGCGAATATCGCACGTTTGGTAGGTGGAGCCGGAGAAGAAACTATCATTGCAAGGGTTGGTGAAGGTATCGTAACAACAGTAGGTAGTTCGGAGACTCACAAAGAAGTTTTGGAAAATCCGGATTCTATCTCCAGAACTGTTCTTAATAAAGGATTGGATTCCGGTACTGCTTTTGAAATATTATCAATTGATATAGCCGATGTAGATGTAGGAAGAAATATCGGTGCTCAATTGCAGACGGATCAGGCGGAAGCAGATAAACGTATAGCGCAGGCAAAGGCTGAAGAAAGGCGTGCAATGGCTGTAGCTAAAGAACAAGAAATGAAGGCATCTGTTCAAGAAATGAGAGCTAAAGTTGTGGAAGCGGAAGCGGAAGTGCCAAAGGCTATGGCGGATGCCTTGCGTACAGGAAATTTAGGTGTTATGGATTATTTCGGTATGCAGAACATACAAGCTGATACACAGATGAGAGATACCATTTCCAAGTCCGGGAAGATTGATGTCACGGATAAAAACAATAAATAAAGATAAACTTTTAATAGGTAAGTTGTTTTCATGTTTAGATAGAGAGGAGATGAAGCATTGGATTTAATTTTAATATTTATAGTTATTTCGATAATAGCAAATATAGCAGGTGCTGTAAAAAAATCAGGACAAAAGCAAAAACAAGGACAAAGCGGTAAAGTCATGCCCAAATCCGCTGCTTCAAGGCGAAAAGATTTATTTAAGGAATTTCGAGATCTTTTAGAAAATAAACCATTTGCAGATACTGCAAGACAACCTGCTGCAGACAAACCTAAAAGAACTATTGGGGAAAGCAAGGATAGCATACGCACAAGAATGGTTAGATCTCCGGATAGGATTTCTTATGCCGAGGATAAAGAAGGAAAAGAAGCGGAATTACAGTTAGAACCTGAAAGAATTCCAACAATCAGTCTAACTGATGTTCAAAGGGCTATTGTTATGGCAGAGGTTCTTGGGAAACCGAAAGCCCTCAGAAGGTAAAAGAATAGAATTATTTATATTATAACTTTTAGTAAATTTTGTAATATGATTAGGTTTTAATTAAAAACCCTTAAATAGGGGTTTTTAATTTTTTTGTTCTAAAGACAATGGTAATACATAGATTATTATTGGGGTGTATGCTATGGGAGGGAAAGCTTATAAAGTTGTAGAGAAACTAGCGGAAGTACTTGAGCTTCCAAAAGATATAATTCTTGATATTTCAAAGATAATAGTAATAGGGACAGACAGCTTTACTATAGAAAACCATAAAGGGATAGTAACTTATTGCGACAATAAAATAAGCATTAATACAGGTATAGGTGTCATTACAATAATCGGGAAAGATCTTATAATAAAATCAATACTGGAAGAAGAAATAATTATTAAAGGACAATTAAGCAGTATAGAATTCTAAAGTAAAAGTATTTATTTATATTCGGCTATTAATCTATAACAAATATAAAATTTATACTAAGAATAAAATTAAGGTGTAAACAGCAACTAGTAATTATGAGGTGGTACATGTTTATTACGCGTCTATGGAATTATTTTTACGGTTATGCTATTATTACTGTGAAAGGTATTAATACAGAACGTTTTATTAATCTGGCAGTTACAAATGGTATATACCTTTGGGATATAGAAAAGTTAGATTATATGACAATAAGAGTTAGAATAAATGCCAAAGATTTTTTTAGACTTCGCAGAATAGTTAAAAAAACCGGCACCAAAGTTCGTATACAAAAAAAATGTGGAATGCCCTTTAGAATCAAAACAATTAAAAAAAGGAGATTGTTGGTATTCGGTTTGGGGGCATTACTTCTTTTTTTATATATTTTAAGCTTATTTATATGGATGGTTGAAATTGATGGAAATACAATCGTGGCTGATAATATAATACTGGAGAGGCTTGACTATAATGGCCTTAAAGTGGGAATATTAAAGAAAAAGATAAATAAACGGCATATAGAAAATGAAATGCTTATTGCCATGCCTGAATTAGCTTGGATAGGGATAGAAATAAAAGGAACAAAGGCATATGTGGCTATTTCTGAAAAAATTGAGGAGCCGGACTATATAAATATAGATGAACCATGTGATATAATAGCAATAAAAAATGCCGTTATAGAAAAAATTCTTGTATTAAACGGTGATGGAGTTGTAAATGACGGAGATACCGTAGAGAAAGGACAAATTTTAGTTTCCGGAATAATAGAGCGGGAAAATATTGATACCAGATATACTCATTCCATGGCTAAAGTTTTAGCAAAAGCATGGTATGAAGATGTAGAGGAAATTCATTTTAAGCAAATAGAATTCAAAAATAGCGGTCGTGTCAAAAGAACTTATGGTATTGAACTATTAGGAAAAAGACTCCGTAAAACTAAAACTATACACTTTAAAGACTTTAATAAAAGCATTAATGAAAAGTATATTTTTAGATTTGGGGATTATGTATTTCCTATAAAATATATAACAACAGTATACTCTGAACTTATACCTATTGAAAAGGGCTTAACATTACAGGAGGCAAAAGATAGATGCCTTGAAAGGCTAAATATAAAAATAAAGCTGCAATATCCTGAAGATGCTGTTATTACAAACAAAAAGGTAGATTATTTTCTAAATAATGAATCAGTTATAGGAAAAATGTATGTTGAAACAATAGAGGATATTGCTGAAAAGAAGCTAATAGATATATTATTTTAAAAACAGGAGGAAGGTAATTTGACCAACAATACAATAGAAGAAAGAGTAGAGCTTACAAGTTTTGATAATACAAAGAATCTTTTTGGTGATTATGACGAACACCTTATTTATATTCAAAAAGAATTTGAAGTAGATATTATTGTAAGAGAAGGCGAACTTAGAATAATAGGGGAAGAAAAAAATGCAGCTATGGCAACTAAAGTTATTAAGATGTTAATAAATAAACTTGAAGAGAACCAAAATATTACAAGTCATATGGTTGATTACTCCATAAGCCTTGTACGTGATGGAGAAGAGCAAAGAACCGGAGAATTGAATGATACTATATATACAACAGCTAGGGGAAAAATTATAAGATGTAAAACACTGGGTCAAAAAAGATATATAAATTCTATTAATAATAATGAGGTGATTTTCACAATAGGTCCCGCCGGTACCGGAAAAACATATTTAGCTATGGTCATGGCTATTAAAGCATTTAAGAATAGGGAGATAAATAGAATAATACTTACTAGGCCTGCAGTTGAAGCAGGTGAGAAATTAGGGTTTTTACCCGGGGATTTGCAGGACAAGGTTGATCCTTATCTAAGGCCTTTATATGACGCATTATATGATATTATGGGTGTTGAAAACTTTCAAAAAAATGTAGAGAGAGGTTATATTGAAGTCGCTCCTCTTGCATATATGAGAGGGAGAACTCTTGATGACTCATTTATTATACTTGATGAAGCTCAAAATACTACTTCAGAGCAGATGAAAATGTTTTTGACCAGATTGGGTTTTGGTTCAAAAGTAATAATTACCGGAGATGTTACTCAGATTGATTTGCCAAAAGGCAAGTTCTCCGGTTTAAAAGAAGTAGAAATGATACTGAAGGGCATACCGGGCATAGATTTTGTTTATTTAGATGAGAGAGATGTTGTTAGGCATAAATTAGTTCAGTATATTATAAAAGCATATGACAAATATGAAGAGAAAAGGTCAAACGACGAGGCTAGTCCGGAAGAATAGATACGGAGGATGAACGATGGAAAAGCCATATAAGGTAAAACCAAGCAGAGTCTTTTCAAATAAAAATTTTAGTAAATGGGCAATTATGATTATAACTTATGTAATTGTATTTACTATTGTAATACTGGCTTCCGCTCCCCAAGTATATAGCTTTAATATAGGTGATATAGCAGACTTGGATATTGATGCTCCATCCAATATGGTAGATAGAGTAGCTACGGATATTAAAATGGATGAGGCGGAAAATTCAGTACAGCCTATTTATAAGCTTGATTTGACTATACAAATAGAATTAGAGGGAGAAATAGATACTTTTTTTAATCAAGTAGATGAACTACAAAAAGATGAGGATATGCTTCTGGAACAAAAATTAAAGGATTTAAATTATCATTCCAATATCATATTGGATAGTGATTCTTATGAAGAATTATTAATAAGCAATCGTAAGGATTTACTTCAACTTCGGGAGAATATCAAATATCTTATTAATCAAGTTTTAAACCAGAGGATTAATGAAGAGCAATTAGCAGATAAGAGGGAAGACATAACTGACTTTTTCGAAAAGTTACCTAATAAAAATAAACTCAATCAAGTGGGTGCAAAGATTGCTACTTCGATAATTAAGCCTAATATATTTTATGATGAAGAAGAAACAAATCAAAAAAGGATTGAAGCAAGAGAAAATATTGAAGAAGTCCTTATAAAAAAAGGCACACGAATAGTGAGCAAAGGACAAGAGATAAGCCCTCAACAAATAGAGCTTCTTAAATCTTATGGTCTGATAAAAGATCATGAAAGCAGAGATTGGAAAATTTATATATCTTATGCAGTTATGATTTTATTTCCTATGATTGTATTGTATCTTTATTTACGTACTTTTTGCCCTAAAACATGGATGAGCAATTCAATGATGTTACTTTTGAGCATAAATATTATAATAATTCTAGCGGTTGCTGTCGGTACACGGATGATTTCCGTATATATGATACCGATTCCTGCTTGTGCGTTGATTATTTCAATTCTTATTGACCCCAAAGCTGCAATAATAGTTAACGTATTTATGAGTGTTTTGGCAGGTTTTATTACAGAGTTCAACACCGCTATTTTGATTGCTTTGGTTTTTGCAGGAATTGCCGGGTCTATTCTGGTATCGAAAACTCACCACAGAAGTGTAGTAATATATGCAGGTTTGGCAATTTCTTTAATAAATATGTTATCTATTTTTAGTTTTGGTTTGATTAATAATTTAGATTCTAAAATCCTTATTTATGATGTCAGTTATGGTGTAATCGGAGGGATTTTTACCTCAGTACTAACAATAGGATTTTTACCTTTTTTTGAAACAATATTTGATATTATCACCCCCATAAAGCTCCTTGAATTATCCAACCCCAACCACTCTCTTTTAAAACGTTTGCTTTTAGAAGCGCCGGGGACATACTATCATTCAATACTTGTAGGTAATTTGTCTGAAACAGCCGCAGAGGATATAGGAGCAAATGCGCTTTTGTGCAGAGTGGGTTCCTATTATCATGATATAGGGAAATTAAAAAGACCTTATTTCTTTAAAGAAAATCAGCTCACAAAAGAAAATCCCCATGACAAGATATCTCCAAATCTAAGTGCGCTTATCATAACTTCTCACGTACAGGATGGATTGGATATAGGAAAGAAATATAAACTTCCATCAAAGATTATAGATATAATTGCACAGCATCACGGGGATACTTTGGTAGCGTATTTTTATCATAAAGCAGTGTCAAGTCAAGGAGAAAATCTAGTATCCGAAGATAAATTCAGATATTCTTTTCCAAAACCTCAAAGTAAAGAGGCGGCTATTGTTATGTTAGCAGATTCTGTAGAGGCTTATGTTCGCTCTATGACAGAGCCGACTAAAGAAGAACTGGAAAGAGGAGTCAGAAAAATTATTCAGGAAAAGATTAATGATGGTCAATTAAGTCAATGCGATTTATCTTTAAAAGATATTGAGAATATAATAAGTTCATTTTTGAAAGTGCTGACAGGGATTTTTCATGATAGAATCGAATACCCGGAGAATATAAAGGATATGTCAAACGGTATAAACATTACTAAAGGGAAGGAGGTAGGTAGTTGACAGTTTTAATAGATAACAGACAAGAAAGTATTGAGATTAGTGAAGATATAATAGAACTTATAAAAAAAACCGTTAAAACTGTTTTAGACTTTGAAAAATGTACGGTCAACTATGAGATTAGCATATCTCTTGTAAATAATAAAGAGATAAAGGAGCTAAATAGGGATTATAGAAATATAGATAAAGATACCGATGTACTGTCATTTCCTATGATAAACTTTTCTGAGGAGTCTGAAGATTATGTTATGGTAGGCGAAGAGGCAATAGACCCTCCTCTGGGAGATATAGTAATTTCCCTGGAAAAAACAAAAGAACAAGCTTTAGAATACGGGCATAGCTTTGAAAGGGAATTGGTGTTTTTATTAATACATGGCATGCTGCATCTATTGGGATATGATCATTTAAATATAGATGATGAAGAAAAGATGATAGATAAGCAAAAGAAAATACTTATGCAATTAAAATATAATTTATAATTCTTTGTTATTCTGCTTTAAATAAAAAGTTTAACATATAGAAAACACTAATAAAGGAAGAAGGGTTTTTATGAAGGCAAAAAGATTATTTATAATAGTTATAGCATTTGTTATACTAATTAGTGGATGTTCAGGGCCGAAACCACCGGAGGATGAAGAAGATGAGGAAGAGCCTATAGAAGAAATAGAGGAAATTGAAGAACCACCCGGATTTGTATGTACTTTAACCGGTTTAAAGGACACAGAGGAAGCAAATGTTAAACAAAGGCCAATAGCGGTAATGATAGATAACGAAATAAATGCAAGGCCCCAGTCAGGTCTTGATAGTGCGGAAATTATTTATGAAATTCCTGTGGAAGGGAATATAACAAGGTATATGGGAATATACCATCATTTACCTTCTGAAAAAATAGGCCCTGTTCGAAGTGCCAGACCTTATTTCATAGACAAGGCTTTGGAATTTGGCGCTATTTACGTGCATTGCGGCGGTAGTCCGCAGGCTTTAAAGGATTTAAGCACATTAAATGTGGATGCATTTAATGATTTAAAGGGCACACCGGTATTCTGGCGTTCTACGGATAGGAAGATGCCGCATAATCTATATACTAATACTAAATATATGCGTGAAGTTTCTGAAACAAAGAAATTGGAAAATAAAAGCGCACCTGAGTATTTTAAATTCAGTGATGATTTTTCAATGCCTGATGGAGCTTATCAGAAAAAGGTTTTAATAAATTATAGTGGATATTATAAGGTATCTTATTTATATAATGAAGAAGAAAAAGTATATTACCGATTTATTAATGATACTCCTATGCAGGATAAAGAAACGAAAAACGATATAAAAGCGATTAATATCATAATAGAGAAAGTTGGAATAAAAGTAATAGATAACGTAGGAAGGTTACAATTAAGTAATATAGGCAAGAATAGAGGATATTTTCTTACAGGGGGAAGATTGATTGAAATAGAATGGCAAAAAGACTCAAGAGGCGGCAAGACGGTATATAGGGATTTAAAAGGCAATGAGATAGAATTAAACAAAGGCATTACTTGGATACAGGTAGTATCGGTAAATACAAAGATTGATTTTGGAGAGTGATAGGTTGAATAAAAAAGAACTATTGCATGCTGCGACTACTGTTATGAATAATGCTTATGTGAAGTATTCAAACTTTAAGGTAGGTGCTGCATTGCTTACTAAGTCAGGAAGAATATTTACCGGGTGCAATGTAGAAAACTCATCATACAGTGCGACTATTTGTGCAGAAAGAGTCGCATTTACTAAGGCTATATCCGAAGGAGAAAGTGAATTTGAAGCTATAGCAATAGTTAACAGTAGTGATAATTTTGCATATCCTTGTGGTATTTGCAGGCAATTCATGTCTGAATTCGGCTTGGATTTAAAAATTTTTATTTCCAATGATAAGGAATTAAGAGAGCATACTTTAAAAGAATTATTGCCTTTTGCTTTTACAGAGTTTAAGTCAGGAACTTAATAGACTGAAATTAAAAACATGTTACTATTGATTTTTTGGATTATTAAAAAATAGCAATTAAGAAGGTATAATAATGGAAAAGAAATTTAAATCGGGTTTTGTATCAATAATAGGAAGGCCTAATGTAGGTAAGTCTACTCTTATCAATAGCTTTATGGGTGAGAGGCTTAATATAATTTCAAGCAAACCCCAAACTACAAGAAATACCATAAAGTGTATATATACAAAAGATGATTTCCAGGTGGTTTTTATAGATACTCCCGGAATTCACAAACCAAAACATAAACTTGGTGAGTATATGGTAAACACAGCAGTTCAGTCCTTAAAAGGAGTTGATATTGTTGTTGCTTTAATTGATTGTTCCATGCAAATCGGGACAGGTGATCTTTTTATATTTAATATAGTTAAAGAAGCAAAAATGAAAAAAATATTGGCTTTAAATAAAATTGATAAGGTATCCAAACATGATTTAGAAGGTGCATTGGCAAAAATAACTGAGTATCAGGATATATTTGATGCGATAATACCTATCTCCGCAATGGAAGGTAATAATATGGATATTCTTTTAAAAAAGATAAAAGAACTATTACCGGAAGGACCTATGTATTTCCCAGATGATATGATAATAGATATGCCGGAAAGATTTATTGTTGCAGAATATATTCGAGAAAAGATTTTACTATTTACAAAAGAAGAGATACCTCATGGTACGGCAGTGGAAGTAATAAGTATGAAAGAAAGAACAGACAAAGATTTAATTGATATTGAAGTGAATATTTATTGTGATAAAAAGTCTCACAAAGGAATTATTATAGGTAAAGACGGCAATATGATAAAAGATATAGGCAGCAAGGCTAGAATAGATATAGATAATCTATTAGATATCAAGGTAAACCTCCAACTTTGGGTAAAAGTAAGAAAGGATTGGAGAGACAACCCCTCCGCACTCAAAGATTTAGGTTATAGATAGAGGTGCAAAATGTCCACAATAAAAGTACAAGGTTTAGTTTTAAATCATATTAATGTAGGTGAAGCCGATAGAATTTTAACTTTGTTGACAAAGGAAAGCGGAAAGATAAAAGTATATGCCAGGGGATGCAGAAGACAAAAAAGCAGAATGATTTCAAGTTGCGAAGTTTTTTCTGTCAGTAATTTTGTTTTATATATGGGGACAAACCTATATTATATTAATAGTTGTGACCTGAGGGAGTCGTTTTATGAATTAAGAAAGGATTTATTAAGTCTATCTTATGCTGCATATTTTACGGAACTTGCCGATACGGTTACTTATGAAAATATGGATTGTAAAAATATTTTTCTTCTCTTGGCCAAAACTTTATTTTATCTTTCAAAACAAAAAATACCTATAGGAATACTCACCTGTGCTTATCAAATCAAATTAATGAGTTTAAGTGGCTATAGACCTCTTTTAAAAAAATGTGCAAACTGCGGTAAAGATGATAAATTTACCAAGTTTAATATAGAACTTGGCGGAGTTATATGCGATAATTGTGCGTTAAATATTGAAACTATTAAAATGAATTCAAAAACATTGGAATTTTACTCCGGTTTATTGTTTTCACCATTATCAAGATTAAATACAATTAAAGTGGATAATACTATTTACATGGAAGCAGATAGAATTTTATCAGAATTCGTTCAAATGCATATTGGGAAAAAGTTCAAGTCCATGGTTTTTATTAATACGGTAAAAGACTTAGGTACTGTTAAGTAAATTTTCTATTGTCTTTGATTTAAGAAATATACAACGTTTTTATAAAGGATAGCAAAAAGAGTTGTAAAAATAGTAAAATAATTTATAGGGTTTGGTAAAAAAAGACTTGATATTTTGTTGACAAAAGTAACTGATTTTGTTAGATTATATTACAGAATCTATTCCTAGCATAGATGAAAAGGAGTACCTATAATAATATATTTAAGAGAGCCGATATAGGGTGCAAATCGGTATTGTTTTATAGGGAAGGCGTTTCGGAGCTAAAATAATAAGAGGGCAGTTTATATAACTGTCAATAAGGGTGGAACCGCGGAAGATAGCCTTTCGTCCCTTGGAGGACGAAGGGCTTTATTGTTATTAAAATTAGGAGGGGTTTCTTATGACATTTCAAGAAATAATACTAAATTTACAAAATTACTGGGCGGAAAAGAATTGTATTATAGCGCAGCCCTACGATATAGAAGTAGGTGCCGGAACTATGAGTCCATTTACTTTTTTAAAGGCCTTAGGGCCTGAGCCTTGGCAAATTGCTTATGTTGAGCCTTCAAGAAGACCTGCAGATGCAAGGTACGGAGAGAACCCCAATAGGGTGTATCAACATCATCAATATCAGGTGATAATAAAACCATCGCCGGACGATATTCAAGACTTGTATTTAGGAAGTCTTGAAGCATTAGGTATTGATCCGGTTAAACATGATATAAGGTTTGTTGAGGATAATTGGGAAGCACCTACTTTAGGAGCATGGGGTTTAGGCTGGGAAGTATGGTTGGATGGTATGGAGATAACTCAATTTACGTATTTCCAACAAATTGGCGGATTTGATTGTGAATTGGAATCAGCAGAGTTAACTTATGGTTTGGAAAGGATTGCCATGTATATTCAAGAAAAGGATAATGTATTTGATATAGAATGGGTTGGGAATATAACCTATGGTGATATATTCAAAAAAGCTGAAGTAGAACATTCTTTTTATAGTTTTGAAGAGGCGGATATCAGTTTACTATTCAATCTTTTTAATCAATATAAAAAAGAGGCGGAAAGGATTATCGCCAAAAGTTTGGTGATTCCTGCCTATGATTATGTTTTAAAATGTTCCCATATGTTTAATGTATTGGATTCTCGAGGGGCAATCTCTGTAACGGAAAGAACCGGTTTCATAGCCGAGGTAAGAAACTTAGCAAAGTTGGTTGCCCAATCTTATTTAAAACAAAGGGAAGATATGGGTTTCCCATTACTTAAAAAGATAGAAAAAACAAAATGATTGTATAAATAGGAGGTGTCACATTTGAAAAAAGATTTAATATTTGAAATAGGTACTGAGGAAATTCCGGCCAGGTTTATGAATAAATCCTTAGAACGATTAAAACTTATTGCGGAGAGCTTGTTTAAGGATAATAGAATAAGATATGGCGAAATAAACGTATACGGTACTCCGAGAAGATTGACTCTATACGTGAAAGATGTGATGGATAAACAAGAAGATTTAGAGATAATAAAAAAAGGACCCTCAAAGAAGGCGGCTTATGATTCCGATGGTAATCCTACAAAAGCTTTGTTAGGCTTTTTAAAAGGAAATAAATTTGAAAAAGATAATTTAAGTGTTAAGGATGAATATTTATATGGGAAAAGGCTGGAAAAAGGAAACGATACCATTGAAGTGTTGAAGGAAATACTACCTAAAGTGATTACTGCAATTAATTTTCCAAAATCTATGAAATGGGGCAATAAATCATTTAAGTTCGTTAGGCCGGTAAGATGGCTTTTACCCATATATGGTGATAAACTTGTAGAATTTGATAAAGACGGAATCCCATGCAGTAAAATAACAAAGGGACATAGGACTTTGTCAAAAGAAGATATAATTATTGATAATACGAGTGAATATTTTGATAAGTTGAGAGAAGGTTTTGTGATTGTTGATCAAAATGAAAGAAGAGAAATGATAAGAAATCAAATAAATAGAATTGCTGTTGAAAAAGGCGGAGTAATTACTACAGACGAGGAGCTTTTAGAAGAAATCCTCTATCTGGTTGAATATCCTACGGCTTTTTGCGGTAGTTTTGATGAAGAATTTTTGGAACTTCCTAAAGAGGTGGTTATAACACCGATGAAGGAGCACCAAAGATATTTTCCCATTGAGGATGATAAAGGAGAGTTACTAAACTATTTTATTGCCGTGAGGAATGGTGATGAAAACTATATTAATATAGTTAAAGAAGGAAATGAAAAAGTGTTGCGTGCCAGACTATCCGATGCAAGATTCTTCTTTGATGAAGATAAAAAGACGGGTCTGGAAAGTTGTGTAGAAAAACTAAAGAATGTTGTATTTCAAGAGACTTTGGGTACCATGTATGATAAAACAAGCAATATAAAAGATATATCTTCTTATTTATCTGAGGAACTAAGATTAAGTGATATTGATAAAAAGTATTTGGATAGAGCAGCTTACTTGAGCAAGGCGGATTTAGTTACTAATATGGTAAAGGAGTTTGACGAATTACAGGGTATTATGGGTAAGGAGTATGCATTGATTCAAGGAGAAGACCCTTTAGTGGCAAAAGCTATAGGTGAATATTACATGCCCAGGTTTGCCGGAGACAAAGTGCCAAGTTCGACCGTAGGCTCTTTGTTAAGCATTTCTGATAAAATAGATACTATAGCAGGTTGTTTTTCTATAGGCATACAACCTACAGGGAGTCAGGATCCCTATGCTTTAAGAAGACAGGCATTAGGTATTATTAATATTATATTGGAAAAGTCGATTAATTTAAGTTTTAGAGGCTTAGCAAAAAAGTCTTTAGAGCCTTTTATTAAAAAGAACATATTAGCAAAAGAAGAAAGCAAGGTATTAGATCAGATAGAAGAATTTTTCAAAGTCAGATTAAAAAATGCACTTCTAGAGCAGGGTTATGACTATGATATTCTTGATGCAGTATTGAATAAAGGCATAGATGATATTTACGATGCTTATTTAAGAATTAAAGAATTATCCAAGTGGAGGAAAAAAGAAGAATTCTTAAATATAGTCGGCTCCTTTATAAGAGTTTCAAACCTCGCAAAAGAGTGCAAGAATCCGGTGATCAATTATAGCTTATTTGATAGTGAAGAAGAAAAAACTCTGGTGCATATTTATGAAAAGACTAAAGAAGAATTTTTAAAGGCTATTGGGGAAAAAGATTATAATAATGCATTAAAAGCCATTGAAGTGTTAAAAGAACCAATAGATAATTTTTTTGATAATATAATGGTTATGGTAGAAGATATTAATATTAGAAATAACCGTTTAGCAATTTTAAAGCAGATTAGTGAAATGATGAATATATTTGCAGATTTAAGCATTATAGTAGTAAATAAGTAGTAAAAATATATAGCAAAGGGATTATTTTTATGGTAATATAGTAAAAATAAACATGTTTTTCGTTGTATTCCATTTGTTCATAGTATAAATCTAAAATGCAAATTCCAATTTATATAAAAAGACTATAAAGGAGGGTAAAGATGGCAGAAAGAAGATCTATAATTTATGTTCTATCAGATTCTATAGGAGAAACGGCAGAGCAAGTAGCACGGGCAGCTGCAGCGCAATTTAAGCTTTCACGGGATCAGATTATAAGAATACCATATATTAAGGATAAGGCTGCTATAGAAAAAGTAGTTTTAGAAGCTAAAGATAAAAATAGCATTATTATATATACGTTGGTGATTGCTGAATTAAAAGAGCATTTGGAGAAAGTTGCAAAAGAAAACAACATAAATTGTGTAGATATAATGGGTCCGGCAATAGAAGCTATTTCGCAGATAACTAAAGAAAAGCCGATTTATGTTCCCGGGTTAATAAGACAATTAGATGAAGACTATTTTAATAAGGTGGAGTCAGTAGAGTTTGCTGTAAAATATGATGATGGTAAAGATACAAAAGGTATAAAAAAAGCTGATGCAGTGATAATAGGAGTATCGAGGACATCGAAAACTCCATTAAGTATGTATTTGGCAAATAAGAATATCAAAGTAGCGAATATACCTTTAACACCTGAAGTAAAGCCACCTAAAGAATTGTTTGAGATACCTGTGAAAAAAATATTCGGACTTATTACAAATCCTACTAAATTAAATGCAATCAGACAAGAAAGACTAAGATCATTAGGCTTGAATTATGAGGCGAATTATGCAAATATGGAGCGTATTGAACAGGAGTTGGAATATGCCGAGAATATTATGCATGAGATAGGATGCATGATAATTGATATAACCGATAAGGCAATTGAAGAGACTGCCGGCATTATGTTAAAAGCTTTGAAGGAGTAAAATTTTAATTACGATAACATAAGGTACTGTCAAAATAGCATTAACTTTAATAATATTAACAGAATAATTGAAGCATAATAATATGATTAATCTTGCAAAGAAATCAAAAGAAGGGGAGAAAAGCATATGAAAAAATTTGTATATAGTTTTGATGAAGGAACAGCAACTATGAAAGATCTATTAGGTGGAAAAGGTGCCAATCTGGCAGAAATGAATAATATAGGTTTGCCTGTACCTTTTGGTTTTACTATTACTACAGAAGCATGCAACACATACTATAATAAAGGAAATAAATTATGGGATGAACTCATAGATGAAATAGCTGAAAAATTGCATTTACTTGAAAGTAAAACAGGAAAAATTTTTGGAGATAAAATAAATCCTTTGCTTGTGTCTGTCAGATCCGGAGCAAAATTTTCAATGCCGGGAATGATGGATACAGTTTTAAACTTAGGATTAAATGATGATACCGTTGAGGCCTTAAGCAAGAATACGAATAATGACAGATTTGCATATGACAGCTATAGAAGGTTCATACAAATGTTTGGAAATGTTGTTATGGATATTGACAAAGAAATGTTTGATGAAGTTTTGGAACGTAAAAAAAGCGAGGAGAAAGTAAAGTTTGATAATGAGTTGGATGTTGATTCATTAAAACAAATCGTTAAAGAGTATAAAGAAATATACAAAAAAGAAACAAACAATGATTTTCCAATGAACCCAAAAGAACAACTATTATTGGCTGTAGAGGCAGTGTTCAAATCATGGAATACGGAAAGGGCAATAGTATATAGAAAGCTTCATAAGATATCCGATAAACTTGGCACTGCAGTAAATATTCAATCTATGGTTTTTGGTAATATGGGTGATGATTGTGCGACAGGGGTTGCCTTTACAAGGAATCCTGCTACGGGAGAAAAAAAGCTGTTTGGAGAGTTTTTAGTAAATGCACAAGGTGAGGATGTTGTAGCAGGAATAAGAACCCCTCATAATATAGAAAAACTTGAAGAAATAATGCCTGATATATATAAACAGTTTGCAGAGTATGCAGAACTTTTGGAAAACCACTATAGAGATATGCAGGATATTGAGTTTACAATCGAAAAAGGAAAATTGTATATGCTGCAAACCAGAAACGGCAAAAGAACTATACCGGCAGCTATTAGAATAGCGGTAGAAGCCGTGGAGGAAGGTAGACTTGATGAAAAGGAAGCATTGCTAAGGGTTGATGCATATCAGCTGGATCAATTACTGCACCCTACTTTTGACAAGAAGATTCTTAAGGAAACTAATTCTATTGCTAAGGGTCTGCCGGCTTCTCCGGGTGCTTCAAGCGGTAAGATATATTTTTCTGCGGAAGATGCCGTAAAAGCATCTAAAAAAGGTGAAGAAGTAATATTAGTTCGGCAGGAAACTTCACCGGAAGATATAGAAGGTATGGTTAAAGCAAAGGGCATACTTACATCTAGGGGAGGTATGACTTCCCATGCTGCTGTTGTTGCCAGAGGCATGGGAAAATGCTGTGTAGCAGGCTGTGAGGCATTGAAGGTGAATGAAAGGCTAAAACAGTTTATTGCTAACGGTAAGGTTTATAATGAAGGTGATTATATATCAATAAATGGAAGTACAGGCGACGTATACGAGGGTATTATACCTACTATAGAGCCCGAATTTAGCCCGCAGTTTGTCACCCTTATGGAATGGGCAGATAAGTATCGACAGCTGGGAGTTAGAGCTAATGCCGATACGCCTAAGGATGCAACAAAGTCCGTTGAATTAGGTGCTGAAGGTATCGGACTATGCAGAACAGAGCATATGTTTTTTGATGAAAAAAGGATACCGGCGGTTAGGGAAATGATATTGGCAGATACAAAAGAACAAAGGAAGGCTGCATTGGAAAAGATATTGCCTATGCAAAAAGAAGATTTTATTGGAATATATAAAGCAATGGGTGCAAGACCTATAACAATAAGATTACTTGATCCGCCACTGCATGAATTTTTACCTAATGATGAAAAAAGCTTAAAGAGCTTGGCAGAGGAAATAAAAATAGATTATGAAGCATTAAAAATAAGGATTGAAGATTTGAAGGAAATAAATCCAATGTTAGGGCACAGGGGTTGCAGATTGGCTATATCTTATCCTGAAATAGCAGAAATGCAAACAAGAGCCGTTATTGAAGCAGCAATTTATGTAAAAAAAGTTGAAGGCATAGATGTAAAACCTGAAATCATGATACCTTTAGTGAGTAAGCCGGAAGAATTGACATTTTTAAAAGATATAGTTGTCACTTTAGCTGACAAAATTATTGAGGAATCCGGAATTGAATTAAATTATTTATATGGGACCATGATAGAAGTCCCAAGGGCTTGTATTGTTGCTGATGATATCGCCAAGGATGCCGAATTTTTTTCCTTTGGGACAAATGATTTAACTCAGATGACTTACGGTTTTTCAAGGGATGATGCAGGTAAAATTATTGAAGAATACCTGGATAAAAAAATATTTGATAAAGATCCTTTCCAAGTTATAGATAGAGAAGGGGTAGGGAAACTAATGAAAACAGCAGTGGAACTAGGTAAAAAACAAAAGCCGGATATTAAACTGGGAATATGCGGTGAGCATGGCGGAGAACCATCATCAGTAGAGTTTTGTCACGAATTGGGGTTGGATTATGTATCCTGTTCCCCCTTCAGAGTACCCATAGCAAGATTGGCAGCCGCTCAGGCAGCTGTAATTAACGGTGATAAAGTGAAGTATAGTACTAAATAGATTTTGATTTGTTAATAAAAAAGTAATTCTTTACCATAGATTATGTAGTTTTTATATGAAGAGATAAAAAAGACATTGCACTTATTTAAAGAGTGTAGTGCCTTTTTTCTTTGCTTCTAGGCATGGCTTTGGGTGGATATGTTATAATGAATATTAGTAGATTTATGCGTCATACATGGCTTGGGCAGACAGGATTGTCCGCCTCTACTTTGATCACCAAGACACATTCTTTATAATTCATAATCGGAGGATTTAATATGTATAGTTTAAGCGAATTGGAATCAATTGTTCGAAAATGCAACAGGTGTCTTTTATCAAAGACCAGAACTCATGCGGTATTTGGTGAAGGAAGTACTGAAAACATTATTATGTTTATAGGAGAAGGTCCGGGTTATAACGAGGATAAACAGGGTAAACCTTTTGTAGGAAAAGCGGGAGAATTATTTGATAAGATGCTTGCGGCTATTGATTTAACAAGAAAAGATGTATATATAACCAATATAGTTAAATGCAGACCCCCCAACAACAGAAATCCTCTGGAATCGGAAAGTGAAAAATGTATTGATTATTTAAGATGGCAGGTAAAAATTGTTGATCCTGATATTATAGTATGTTTAGGCGCTGTTGCAGCAAAAAATATAATACAAAAAGATTTCAAAATTACAAATAAAAGAGGTACTTGGTATACAAGAGGTAAATACAATATAATGGCCACTTACCATCCGGCAGCCATTTTACGAGATAGTAATAAAAAAAGAGATGCTTGGGAAGATTTTAAATCAATAAAAAAAATGTACGATAAAATATCTAAAGAAATATGAAATATTTCGCACTTATTCTTTTTCTTTAAGTATTGTAACAAAATCATGAATAATTCTAGCTGTGATACCCCAAATAATTTTATCTTTATATTTATAGAAACAAACCGGATATTTTCCTTTTCCCCATTTATATGATTTTCCATTTTGAATTAGATAGTATGGAAAACTTAAATCAGGCTTTAAATCTACATTTATATAATAACATTCAGGGTTTTTTGACATAAAATAAGATAATGGAACGGTAAAGACTTCGTTTACTTCCCCATTATAGGTGTATTCATAATTATTTAAAATTCCTATATAAGTATAAATAATATAATTAAAAGGTGTTATCAGTGTATCTGATGGTCCTATAATATTTATATTTTGCGGTTTTAGGCATAGTTCTTCCGTTGTCTCTCTTATAGCAGCAGTTAACTCATCTTCCCCCTTTTCAATTCGCCCTCCCGGAAAACATATTTCATTGGGTTGACTTTTCAAATTTTCGGATCGAATTTCAAATAATAATTCCGGGTTATCTGATTCAATAATTAATGGTATAAGAATTGAAAAACGAGTATAAATATTTTTATTCGAAATATTCGGTTTTCTATTTTTTAATTTTAAAATATTATTGCTCATAAAAAATTCTACTCCTTGCAAAGTGTTACAATGATTATAACACAAACAAGTTGTCAGTTTAAAGTGGAAGTACAAAAAGGTGGTTTTATATTCGACAAAGTTGTATCAAATATTGACTTTACAACGGTTAAAAATGATGGTATACTTTTACACAAGCATATTAAAGACACTACGGTAATACAAATATATAGAAAAAATTACAATTTCCAGTAAGGGTTTTTAATTTCTACTTTTCATTTTAAATTTTTTAATACTTAATATGGATATGCTTAAGTAGTATTGGATAGCTTTAGTGATATTACGATAAATGGAAGTTTGCGCATAATAATTCCTGTGCTTGAACCCGAGGTCCTAATTGCTATTAACAATATTAAGCGGACAACGGGATAAAGTATATAAAAAAATTAGGGAGGGGAAATTAATGAAAAAAAGACTTTGGATTTTCGCATTTGTAATTTTACTTATTTTATCCGGAGTAATCGGTTGTTCCCAGCCGGCAGCACCACCATCCGGTGGAGGCGGTGAAGAATCTGAAGCACCAGAATTTGATGGTGAAATTTTATTAGGGATTATGGTTCCGGTCACCGGTTCTGAGGCTACATATGGGAAAGATATGGAGAATGCAATGAAAATTGCGGCTGATGAAATAAATGCAGCCGGAGGAGTATTAGGCAAAGAAATTAAGTTTACTTTAGGTGATGATGGTTGTGATCCTCAGATGTGTACTGCAGCAGCCAGTAAATTAGTCTCCTCGGAAGTTGTAGCTGTTCTAGGCGGATACTGCTCAGGTGCTACTATACCGGCACTTAAAATTTATGGAGATGCTAAGATTCCTTTTGTTATCACTGCAGCGAACTCCACGCAGATAATAGATGAAAATCCGGGTTGGGCTTATATGATAAACAGCCCCGGTTATCATCAAGCGGATGCGGCATCAGATTGCTTTGAAGAGTTGGGTGTAGAGAAGTTGGCTTTTGTACATCAAGGAGACGGATTTTCTGAGAACTTAGCCGAATTAACTAGAGATGAATGGAAAGACAGAGGCCATGAAGTGGTGGCTTATGATGTTGTAAATAAAGGCGAGCAAGATTTTTCATCATTAGTAACAAAAATCAGATCTTCAGGTGCAGAAGGAGTATATTGGACGGCATATCACGCAGACGGTGCACTTCTTATAAAGCAACTTAGGCAGGGCGGATACACCGGTGAGATAACAGTGGCTGACGGATCAAGTTCTGTACAATTGCTGGAAATAGCCGGGTCTGCAGGCGAAGGTGTTTATTGTACATCTCCACCTGTTGTCGATTTCCTACCAAAAGCTAAACAGTTTATTTCTGCTTATAATGCTAAATATGGTCAAGAACCGGGGCCATACGCCGGCCTGGCTTATGATGGTGTTTATCTAATGGCTGATGCTATAGAGAGAGCCGGAAGCACTGATCCTGATGCTATGCGGGAAGCACTGTCAGCAACGGATAATTTCGAAACCCTTTCCGGAGCAATTGCTTTCACACCGAAAAACGTGCTTGAGGAAAGTAACTTTATTACAATTAAAGGCGAAGGAGGCAAGTGGGTTTTAGTTGATTAAACCTACTTGTGATAGATGGGGGCATATTGCCCCCGTTCTACATATATCTCCAATAAATGAAAGGGTGAGCATATGTCATTTCAAGAAATATTTATTCAACAGGTTGTAAACGGCTTGCTTTTAGGATCATTTTATGGCCTGGTTGCTTTAGGATATTCAATGGTTTATGGAATCGTCAAACTGCTAAACTTTGCCCACGCAGATGTTTATATGGTGGGAGGGTTCTGCAGTTTAACTTTGCTGACATTGTTTAAGGATACTTTTTTGGGTAACAGTTGGACAGGGATAGTAGTTTCAATGTTGATAACTATGGTAATAGTAGGCCTTTTGGGCGTTGTTATTGAAAGAATCGCTTATAAGCCTTTACGAGAAGCGCCTAGATTATCTCTTCTTATAACTGCTTTAGGAGTCTCTATGATTTTATATAATTCTGTAATGGTAGTAACGGGCGGTGAATACAGAGCTTATAAAACCGGATTGGGTTTTCAAGGGATTTCTATAGGAAGTGTTTTTGTCACCCATACCCAAATAATCTTGACAGTGGCGGCGGTTGCACTTATGCTTGTACTTCATCTTTTTATAACGAAGACGATGTATGGAAAGGCTATGAGAGCCATCTCAATGGATCTCGATTGTTGTCGTCTAATGGGAGTCAATTGCAATAAAATTATTGCTCTTACCTTTTTTGTAGGTACTGCTTTAGCTGCTTCCGCAGGTACTATGGCAGGTGTATATTATGGAAGTTTACACTTTTTCATGGGATTTGTAATAGGTATTAAGGCATTTACCGCAGCGGTAATTGGAGGTATTGGAATAATACCGGGTGCTATGCTTGGAGGATTATTGCTAGGACTTCTGGAGTCTTTTGGAACACAAATACCTTTTATAGGCTCGGAGTGGAAGGATGTATTTTCATTTTCCATATTGATTATTATTTTGATATTCAAACCGACGGGACTTTTGGGTAAAAAAGAAAGCGAGAGGATGTAGAGGCTATGAAGGAAAACCAGGTTGGCGTACAGACTGCAGACACTCAAACAGCTGCTAAAAAAGTAAATACCTTGGTTCAGATTACTGATAGACTTTATGAGCTGTTTGATAATATAAAAATACGTTTTAGTGTATTAGCTGTTGCCTTAGCTGTTCTGCTTTATTTACCTATGAGATCAAGCATGTATTTCATGGAAGTAATGACAAACGTATGGTTTTATGTAGTAATGTGTCTCGGTCTTAATATAATAGTTGGATTTGCAGGGCTTTTAAGCTTAGGCTATGCGGCTTTTTTTGCTGTAGGGGCTTATACTACAGGAATTTTGATTCTTAAGTATGGGATGAGTTTTTGGCTTACGTTACCAATTAGTGCATTAATGGCGGTTTTAGCCGGATTGGCAATAGGCACTCCTACACTAAAGCTAAGAAGTGATTATCTGGCTATAGTTACTTTAGGGTTTGGCGAAATGACTAGGTTGGCCGCAAGAAATATGGCAATAACCGGACGTGCTACCGGTTTAGTAGGAATAAGCAGACCGTATTTTTTCGGGTTACACCTATATAAGATAAATCACTATTATTATGCTTTTTTAGCACTGGCGATATTATCGATTTTTGTTTCCTACAGGTTAATGGATTCTAGATTAGGCAGAGCATGGAAGTGTATTCGTGAAGATGAGGATGCTGCAGAAGCAATGGGTATAAATGTTGTTGCAATTCGCTTATATGCATTTGTACTGGGGTCGGTTTTTGGTGCTTTGGCAGGTTCTTTTATGGCGGTAAAAATGACTGCTATTTCCCCGGATTCCTTTTTGTTTACACAATCAGTCAACATTCTTCTGGCAGTGGTGTTAGGTGGAATGGGGAAAATTCCGGGAGTAATACTCGGTGCCTTTGTTATGGTTATTTTTCCTGAGGTATTTAGAGGTATAGGACAATATAGGATGTTGATATTTGGCTTGGTATTATTAATTCTAATGATTTATCGACCACAAGGTCTATGGCCAGACAGAAGTGGAACTATTTCTTCTAAAGTCAAAGATAAAACTTGCAAAGATGAGGTGATTTAATATGTTTTTATTAGATATTAAAGATTTAACGCTGAGATTTGGGGGAATAGTACCGGTTAACAAAGTAAGCTTTGGCATTGAGGAGGGTTCCATAGAAAGTCTTATTGGGCCAAATGGAGCGGGCAAAACATCACTTTTTAATTGTTTAACCGGCTTTTACAAAGCTCAAGAAGGAGATATACTATTCCAAGGGCAAAGCGTAATGAAATTGAAACCTCATAAAATTACTGAATTAGGGATGGCTAGAACTTTTCAAAATCTTCGTTTATTTAAAAACCTTACCGTTATGGAGAATATTATGTCCGGTATGCACTGTAGGGCTTCAGCCGGATTGGCGGGAGCTGTTTTTAGACCGCCAAGCCAAAGAGCTGAGGAAAAAAGGATTAAAGAAGTGGCAATTGAATGCATGGACTTTGTCGGTATACTGGATAAAAAGAATATGATAGCAAAAAATCTACCTTATGGTGATCAAAGAAGGGTGGAATGGGCAAGAGCTCTAGCTACACAGCCAAAATTACTTTTGCTTGATGAGCCGGCTGCAGGTCTTAACTATGATGAAAAAATGCAATTAGTAGAGTTAATAAAAAGAATTCGTGATGAGTTAAAAATAACAGTATTCTTAATTGAACATGATATGGGACTTGTTATGAAGGTATCCGAGAAGATTTTTGTAATTGATTATGGTATGAAGATTGCAGAAGGAACTGCACAAGAAGTTCAAAATAACCCAAGAGTTATCGAAGCATACTTGGGGAAAGAGGAGGACAAGGCTGTATGAGTGAAATAGTTCTTTCCCTAAAAAATCTTGAAACTAAATATGGGCAAATATATGCATTAAAAGGTATCAGCTTGGATGTATATAAAGGCGAAATAGTTACCCTTCTCGGTTCTAACGGTGCGGGAAAAAGTACTACTTTAAAAACAATTTCCAGTTTAGTTCCCGCATGCGGCGGAACGGTTGAATTCTACGGTAAAAATATTACAAATGCACCACCTCATGAAATTGTCGAGATGGGGGTTATACATGTTCCTGAAGGGCGTAGGATTTTTAAAGAACTTAATGTTCTGGAAAATCTTGAAATGGGGTCCTTTACTTTAAAAGATGATGTTGAAAGGCGAAAAAGGATAGAGAGGGTTTTTGAATTGTTTCCCGTGTTGGCAGAGAGAAGTAAACAGGCTGGCGGACTCCTTTCAGGAGGAGAACAACAAATGCTTGCTATAGGAAGGGCTCTTATGACTGATCCTAAAGTTCTTCTTTTAGATGAACCATCAATGGGTCTTGCTCCGATAATAGTCCAAGGGATAATGGATATAATTAAAACTATTAACGATGGCGGGACAACAATCCTTCTGGTAGAGCAAAATGCTAAGGTTGCACTTAAACTTGCTGATAGGGGTTATGTTCTTGAAACAGGCGAAATAGTGATGGAAGGCAACGCAGATGTATTAAGTAAAGACGATAGCATTGTAAAGGCATATCTTGGTCATTAAGTTTTTGTTAAGTAATTAAGAGTATATGTATTTGAGTAATAGATAACCGATTGTTAATTTAATAGAATAAGTTATATAGTCTTATGGGCAGGTCGAACATATAATAAAATGTTTATTACTATATTGTATTACTGTGGTTTAAATGTTATTATGAAAATGAAATTAAATAACATGAGGAGGAGGAAAAAAAGTGAAAAAGATAAGTCTGATTTTGGCTCTAATTATGATATTTACTATCTTTTTAACAGCATGTGCTAAACCTGCTGAAGAGGAAGAAATTATTAAAATAGGTGTATTTGAACCTATTACAGGAGCTAATGCAGGCGGTGGAGCTTTGGAGGTTGAGGGAATTAAATTAGCTAACAAGCTTTATCCGGAGGCACTTGGTAAGAAAGTTGAATTGGTTATTGTTGACAATAAGTCTGATAAGGTTGAGGCAGCAAGCGCTGTAGCCAGATTGATAGAAAAAGAAAAAGTTGTAGCAATTATAGGAAGTTGGGGTAGTTCATTATCTATGGCTGCAGGAGATATTGTAAATAATGCAGGGGTTCCAACAGTCGGAGCTTCATGTACAAATCCGCTTGTAACATTAAGCAATGATTACTATTTTAGAGTTTGTTTTATAGACCCTTTCCAAGGAACAGTTATGGCTAATTATGCTTATAACAAACTTGGTGCTAGAAAAGCAGCAATAGTGCAAGAGGTATCCAACGATTATTCGGTAGGATTAGCAAAATTCTTTGTTGACGCATTTACAGAATTAACAGGTGATGATAATTGTATAGTTGCAACTTCAAATTATAATACCGGAGATTTGGATTTCACAGCTCAATTAACGAATATTCAGGCTTCAAATCCTGATGTAATATTCGCACCGGGTAACTTTACTGAATCGGCATTGCTTATTTCACAAGCTAAACAATTAGGTATAGATGTACCTATGATAGGCGGAGACACTTGGGAGACTCCGGAATTTATAGATATTGGTAAAGATGCAGTGGAAGGTGCTGTATTCTCAACTTTCTTTGCCACTGAACAACCTATTACCAATGAATCTAAAGTTTTCTTGGATGAATATAGAAAAGAATTTGATAAAGAACCTGCTGCTGTTACTGCTTTAGGCTATGATGCTTATATATTAATTTTGGATGCTATTGAAAGAGCCGGAAGCATTGAACATGATGCAGTAAGAGATGAGATTGCAAAAACTAAAGATTTTGAAGGTTCAGCCGGATTTGTTACTTTGGATGAAAACGGTGATGCAGTTAAAGATGCTGTTATAAAAGTGGTCAAGGATGGCAAATTCACATATATGGATACTGTAAAACCTATACAATAATTATAAAAAAAATCGGTTTATAGAGTGACCCCAAAAAGTTGGACCAGCGAGATGAGTACATTTTCATGTGCTTGTCTCGCTTTTTTATTAAATATTTTTCTTTGTACAAATAAGGCTCTGGTAGATTTAATTATAAGTAGCATCACAGGATAAAATATTAGCAAAATGGTAAAATAAAAACAGTAATTAAAGGAACTATATTTAAACAATTAAGTCAAAGAATAAGAAGGCACTTATATTTCAAGTTTAAATAATGAAAGGATTATTGATATGAAAAAAAAATTTATTATGGTTATTGTTTTGCTACTGATTTTTAGTATATCTTCTTGCAGAACAGTTAAGGAGGCACCTAATGCTAATGAAAATAATGAAAAAGAAAATGGAATAATAGAGCCATTGCCGGAAAATACAGAAAGAGAAGTAACTTTATATTTTGCAAACAGTTTATATGTTGAAACAGGAGATGAAAGCAAAGAAAAACTCATAGCAGAAAAAAGAAATCTAAAGATTGATGACATTATATCGATAGAAGAAGCCATAGTTAGAGAGTTGATGAAAGGTACAGATAATAAAGATTTAGAAACCGAGATACCGAAAACAGCAAATCTGATAGATGTCAAAGTGTCAAATAAAACTGCTTATGTTAATTTTGCCCGGGAAGGTATGCATGGGGGTTCGCTACAAGAAGGTTTTACTATTAGTCAAATAGTAAAAAGCTTACTGGAATTAGATGAAATAAATAAGGTACAATTTTTAATTGATGGTAAGGCAGAGGAATCGCTTATGGGACATTTTGATATCTCTAAACCTTTTGAGGAATAGTATAAACTATTTTGGTGCTTCGGGATTATTATTGTTTATAAGGCTACGAGCTTCTTCATAGCTCATATTCATGCTGTCAGAGAGTTCGTATTTTTGCTTAATTATGATTATCCTTTTTAAAGATTCATTTAATCGTTCTTGGGTTATAGTACCTTCCAGAACAGCATGGAGTAAAGCCTTTAGCACTTTATTTTGTGTATCCGGGGTATGGGCTATTACAAATATGTCTATACCCGCATTAAAGGATTCAATAACTGCTTCTTCGATTGATTGGTTGTTTTCTAAAAAACCTTCCATCTCGATATCATCAGTTAAAGCTATTCCATGAAAACCTAAATCACCTCTTAGAATATTTTTTATGAAAACTTGTGATTTCGTTGCCGGTTTATCATCGATTTTTGGGAATAATAGATGACCTATCATCACAGCATCTATACCTTTATTTATAGCAGTTTGAAAAGGAATGAGTTCTCGAATCCTTAATGTATCACAGTCAATGTTTATTATCGGCAGAGTTTCATGAGAATCAGAAATTGTATCTCCATGACCGGGATAATGCTTGACTGCTGAGATTATTCCTCGGGAAGCAAGCCCGTTTATAAAAGCAATTCCGTGTCTTGAGACTATTTTAGCATCTTTTCCGTAGGATCTTTTTGCAAGCAGTTTATTTTCTTTATTGCTCAAAATATCTAGAACAGGAGCAAAGTTAAGATTTATACCGGCGGCATAAAGTTGTTTGCCAATAATAATTCCTGATTCTTCAGTTAGATTTATATCATCAAGATTGCCAAAATAAGAGGCATCAGGTATTTTAATAGCTTCCTTTGGCAGACGAGATACGGTGCCGCCTTCTTCATCAATAGAAATAAATAAAGGTAAAGGGTTATCAGTATTTAGTTTTTTTAATTTATTATTCAATTCATATAATTCTTTGAAATTTTTATAATTTCTGTTAAATAGTATAAAGCCGCTTATCTTATCTGTTTTTATATAATTGATTAAATTTTCTTCTGAAATATCTTTTTGAAATCCAAGTATCACAAGCTGCCCTATTTTTTCTTTTAAAGTTAGGCCCGCTAATACCTCATCTTCACTAGATAGTTTGACACTATTATCTTTAGGTTCTATTTTTACAGGCTCGGCCTTTTCAGATAGTTTAGTACAGGATGATAAAGCAAAAATAAATAAAATGATTAACACTATTCTTTTCATGGTGTCACTCCGTTTACTATTGAAATTATATTAATTATGAATAAGATAACGTCTTTAGTCAATATTTTGTATAATTTTAGTTCTATAATAGGGTTGCAGTTAAGAAATTGTATATATTTATGTTTTTTATTGTAGATTATTAGCCTTGGAACTCAGCAATCTCAGCAAATATAATAAACTGTTTAAGAGAAATAGTTAAGATATGAACAGTAACATAATAGGCTTTTGTGAGCGATAAAAGTATTCTAAGCTTTTCTTTGTATATAATTATGATTATTTGAAAAAATATAAATATGAAAAAAACAGGAAGTGGATTATATTGGCAGAGAAACGGGGAACTTTAATTATTATTGGTGGGGCGGAAGATAAAAAGGTAGATTTGGAAATATTAAAAATAGTACATAATATTTCAGGAGGGAAGAATAGTAATATTGCAATTATTACTACTGCAACAGAAAATCCGGATGATGCGGCTAAAGAATATTGTAATATATTTGAGAATTTTGGTGTGAAGTCAGTATACGGTATTAAAATATACAATAGAGAACAAGCTAACAAAGACAGCAATTTGGAAAAGATTAAGGAAACAGATTGTATTTTTTTTGTTGGCGGCGATCAATTGAGAATATCAAGTATTTTAGGAGGTACAAAAATACATGATGCCATATTAAAAAGTTTAAACAATGGTAAAGCTATAGCAGGTACAAGTGCCGGTGCTTCGATGATGAGTGAAATCATGGTGGTAGAAGGAAAAGACGATGATGCACCGAGAAAGTGTACTTTAAAAATGGCACCCGGTATGGGATTGCTTCAAGGTGTGATTATAGATCAGCATTTTAATCAAAGAGGAAGGATTGGGAGGCTATTGGCTGCTGTAGCGCAAAATCCTTCAGTAATTGGTTTAGGAATTGATGAAAATACTGCTGTTATAGTTGACAAGGATATGAAATTCAGAGTAGTGGGAACAGGTGTTGTTACAGTAGTTGATGGTAGAGATATTATATACACTAATATATCAGAACAGTATCAAGATGAGCCATTGGCAATAACCAATGTAAGGATTCATGTTTTACCGGAAGGTTATGGGTTTAATATTAATACAAAACAGGGAATAATAGAAAAAAAAATAAACTTTTATGGTAATGATAACTTTGAGGAGGAAAAGAATTGAAAATTCTTAGTTGCTACGCTTATCGAGGTAGAAATATATATAGTCATAAGCCGGTAGTAAAAATAAATATTGATTTAGGTGAATTATATGATATTTCAACAAATAAAATAGAAGGATTTAACGATAATTTGATAAAATTATTGCCCGGTTTATATAACCATAAATGCTCAAGAGGTTATGAAGGAGGATTCATAGAAAGACTGGAAGAAGGTACCTATTTTGCCCATGTGATAGAACATGTGGCAATAGAGCTGCAAAACATTTTGGGGTATAATGTTGTTTTTGGTAAAACAATGAGTGGAGAAAGTGAAAAAGAATATTGTATTGTATATTCCTATATTAATGAATATGCAGGACTAGGTGCCGGAAAGCTTGCGATTAAACTTGTATGCAGTTTAATTAAACACCCGGATTTTAATTTAGTCGAAGAGTTAAGCAGATTAAAGAGGAATTGTATAAAAACAGATTTAGGAATAAGTACATCAATGTTAAAGTTGGAGGCAGAAAAGCGTGGAATACCAATTATAAGGATAGGCAGTGGCAGTTTAATACAACTTGGATATGGTAAAAACAGCAGAAGACTTGAAGCTACGTTATCCGATAATTCTTCTTGTATTTCAGTTGATATAGCATGTGATAAAGAATTGGCAAAAAAAATGATGTATGAATATGGCATACCTGTTCCGGAGGGTCAGTTAGTAAACAGTGAGGAAGAGTTATTAAAGCAATGTATGATTTTAGGATATCCGGTGGTAGTTAAACCAAATTTTGGAAGCCACGGGATTGGGGTATCTATAAATTTAAAAACACCTGAAGAAGTTTTAAAAGCTTATCAAATAGCAAAAGAATATGAAGATACAATTCTTGTAGAAAAATATATTAGAGGTAATCATTATAGGCTTTTAGTAGTAGGAGAAAAAATGGTTGCCGCATCTATGAGAATAGCTGCGCATGTTGTTGGAGACGGGGAGTTAAATATAAAAGAATTAATAGAAAAAGAAAATACGAAAAACCTGCTAAGGGGAGAAGGTCATGAAAAGCCTTTAACAAAAATTATAATAGATAAGGTCGTTATGGCTTATTTGGCAAAACAAAATATAGGGCTTGACTATGTTCCTGCAAAAGACGAGACAATATTTCTAAGAGAGAACGATAACCTCAGTACCGGCGGAATCGCAATAGATGTTACAGAAAAGGTTCATTCTGATAGTGCAGCCTATGCAGTTAAGGCAGCAAAGATTGTCGGATTGGATATAGCAGGAGTTGATATTACTATACCTGATATAAGCAAGCCTCTTATTGAAACAGGAGGTGCAATAATTGAGATTAATGCAGCTCCCGGAATAAGGATGCATCACTTTCCGGCTGAAGGAAAATCAAGAAATGTAGCAAGAGAGATAATAAGCCATCTTTGCCCTAAAAATAAAGATTATACGATACCTGTCATATCTGTAACCGGAACAAATGGGAAGACAACAACTGTCAGAATGATTAACCATATTTTAAAAAGAATGAATAAATGTATCGGAACAACAACCACTGACGGAGTTTTTATAAATGACAAATGTATAAGGAAAGGTGACAACACCGGGCCTATCAGTGCCGAAACCATACTTATGGATCAAAATGTGGAATATGCGGTCTTTGAAACAGCAAGAGGCGGTATAATTAATAAAGGCCTCGGTTATGATATTGCAGATGTTGGGATTATTACTAATATACAAGAGGATCATTTAGGAATCGACGGTGTTTACACTCTTGAAGATCTAGCACATGTGAAATCTTTAGTTGTTGAAGCGGTAAAAGAGTCAGGTTATGCAGTTTTAAATGCTGACGATGAGAATTGTATAAATCTTTTGGATAGAGTGAAATCAAAAGTTATACTTTTTTCTATTAAAAAAGATAATAAACATGTTTTGAATCATATTGATTTAGGTGGGATTGCTTTTTATTATGATGGAGAATATATTGTTTTAGTGCATAAAGGTGAAGAACAAAAAATTATAAAAGTAAAAGATATACCGGCTACTTTAGGCGGTATTTTAGAATACAATATATTTAATTCTCTGGGAGCTGTTTCTGCCGCTTATGCCACAGGTATCAGTATATCTAATATAAAAGCAGGTTTATCTACTTTTCAGTCTAATTTTGAAGATAATCCGGGACGGTTTAACATATACGATATAAACGGAGTAAAAATAATCATTGATTACGGACATAATATAGATGGCTATAAAAATGTTTTAAATTCTTTGAATAAATTAAAGAGGAATAGATTAATAGGGGTGATAGGAGTTCCCGGTGACCGTTCCGATTCCAGCACTATTAGAATTGGTGAAATATGCGGTAACACTTTTGATAAGATATATATTAAAGAAGATAAAGATAAAAGAGGGAGAAAGAATGGTGAAATAGCCGAAATTCTAAAAGCAGGATGTTTAAAAGGAGGAGCACTAAGCTCAAATATTATAATAGAACTTATTGAAGAAAGAGCATTTGAAATGGCTATAAAGACAGCTGAAAGAGAAGACATAATTATTGTGTTTTATGAAGAGTATGAGCCTTTATTGAATGTAATTGAAAAAATGGAGACTCCTATTTATAAAACAGGTCTCATCATAGCATGATGAGACCATAGGTTTAATGTAATTGAGAAACACTTAAAGGATCAGTATCCCATGATGTTATTGTAAATTCCTCTTGATATTTTCTTGATAAGGTAACTTTGTATTTATTAATATTGTTATCATATTCCACAGTTATTTTAACTCGAGCTTCTGTTGCCGAAGCCGGAGATTCAGCTCTATGGGGATCACTCATGGCCCATAGTTCTATTTCTCCTATCTCAGTTTTTATTTTGTCTTTTATATTTATCAGGTTTTTTACTATTTTACAATTGTTTTTATTAAATTCATTATCTTCATCTGATGTCCAATAACGTAAAGCTTTTGCTTCTTCCCCTTCTAAAATGTCTTTTATATGGCTTTGTACTATATTTCTTATTTCTTGTACTTCTTGGGATTCAGGGTGAGTTGAAAAGCCAACAATAAACCAATCATCATCGATTTTTACCAGTTCCATTGCATTGATAAAAAAACGTCCTATATTTATTGATGCATAGCTATTTTTTATAATTATGCTATCAAAATATAAAGTAGGAGGTATATAAGGTTCTTTTTGTATACCCGGTAATGGCATATTAAATCTTTTGAAATCAGTAAGCTTATTATTTAAAGCTTCTTGAGGCACGGGGTAAGAAATATTAGCATATAATTTTTTAGCTTCTTTTTCGTATTCTTCATAGGAACCGGAAAAATTGTAATCCAATTGGAACATTTTTAACACTATTGATTTTATTTTTGAAAGGTCACTATCTTCTTTTTTTACTATATTTAGCTCAGGACTGTCATTTATCAGATTATAGCTTATTTCATTCTCGCTAAAATTACTAATAAAAAACAGTTTATCTTCTGCGGGGCTTAAATAATATGTGGGAGTGCATAAACGTTGAACTCTTTTACTCATGGTTTCAGGATTTATAGTAACTAAAAGATATCTATTATCATCTTCAAAAAAAGGATTTGTAGTAGTGTAGATTATATCGCCGGTGGATTTTAAGATATTAGCTCGGTAAACAGGGCCTTTTTCAATTTCTTTGCTTTCAAAAGTTTTTAAATTGACAATTTGCAGTCCTTGTAAATAGTCTGTGGTATACAATATGCTTGTATTATCAGAGTCCATATATTGTCCATCTGCAACTTGAGTATAGGACCTATTATCAAGGTTGTATAGTGCAACGATATTATCATACTTATCGTTTTTCATTTCAACAATATAAGTATTGTCATTGTAATGCTTTTTAATAAACGGTGTATAACTATCAGTTGCAATTGAGATAAATTCTTTAGATGCAATATCAAAAACCATACGAGAATCCAGCATTAATCTTTTACCGTCCACAGACCAGCTTATACTGCTAAAATTTCTATATTTATATTTTGTTAATACTTTTTTTAGTTGCTCATTTTCTATATTATAAATAAATACATTATCCTCACCGTCAATAAAAGCTAACTGATTTCCTTCTTCATCAAATTGGAAGTCTTTTATTGTAAGAAACTTTCCTAAGTTCTTTTTTGTTCCCGTAGAAGGCCTTATAAAAAACAACTCAATCTGTTGAATCATGTTACCGGTAATTACTTTACTATTTAATTCATCAGATTTTTGATCAATCAGGTTTTTAATAGCAAACACGGAAGTATAATCTTTTGATACAATTATTGGCATCAGGCTATCATCTATTTTTTTAAGCAGTTCTTTATTCTTATCAATTATATCCTTTTGAGAGGTTGCTTCAAATTGCCAGTTTTCTATACCTGAGGGTTTATTATTGCTTTCATTATGATTATCTAAAATCACTAACTTGTTTTCTTTTATTGAGCAACCGGATATTAAAAATGTAAGACATAGTATAAGTAAAATAAATTTCTTCAATACGATACCTCCTTGAATGGAAAGCCTTTATAAATGTTTATAAAGTGATAATTACTTCTGTGCCGTTTTCACGGCTACTATTTATTTTCACGTTACCGTCATGTTTTTCAATTATTTCCCTAACAATTGAAAGCCCTAAACCCCAACCTTCAATTTTGCTGCTTCTTGACAAATCACCTTTATAATAAGGTTCATATATATTCTTTAAAGTTTCCTCATCAATACCTATACCATAATCTTTAATAGTTAATTTTATATTATCAGATTTTTTCAATATAATATCAATATTATCTGTTTTACTGTATTTAATGCTATTATCTAAAATATTTATAATTACTTGCTTAAATAAATCCTGATCTATGAAATATGAAGCTTCATCAAGTTGAAGATTTAACTTTATATTATAGCGTCTTGCTTTATAATGCATAGAGTCACATACTTCTTCCAATAATTCTTTTAAATTGACCTCTGATTTATTTATTAAAAAATCGTATCGTTTTAGTCTTGATAATTCCAAAAGACTTTCAATCATTTTAAGCAACCGTTGTCCTTCACTTGTTATATGGAACAAGCTTTTATCCTTTACTTCTGTATTATCAGTTTTCCATAGCAATTCAGCATAGCCCAGTATAGTGGTAAGAGGAGTTCTTATTTCGTGGGTAAAATTATCGAAAAAGTTTTTTTGTTTATTTTGTTCGTCTTTTAATTTATATATCATATCTTGTATGCTATCTGCCATAGAATTGAAATTATGCGCTAATTCTCCTACTTCATCATTATCTTTAACTTTAACACGAGGGTATAAATCACCTTTGGAAAATTTTTTGGTTATTTCCGATAAGTTTTTTACTGGGGCAATTATTCTGTTTGAAATAAAGATACTTAGTATAGCTGAAAAGGTAGCAGCAAGCAAGCTTGTTATAATAAAAATATTTATATTATTGCTTTTCATTTTATCTTCTTCTGCAAGGTCATAAATAAATGCAAGAGAATAGCTGTACCTACCGGATATATTTATAGGCATAGCCATATAAAGAGTTCTGGGCTTTCCACTTTTTATAAAATAGGCACTGTTTCCTTTGAATGCTTCTTGAACCTCAGGCCTTATTGTTCTGCTTTCATCAGGTATCTCTTCTGAATCACCTAATAACCTATTGTTATAAAAAATTTGCACTCTACATTTTATCGTTCTTTTCAAATAGGAGGTCAAATAAGGCGAATCACTATCCATTACCATTGGAACCTCAAATATATTTTTAGCCTTGTTTAATGAATATTGCTCAACATAGATTGTTGCATATTCTCCTTGGCTTTGAAGGTAATTCAAAATAGTAGATAAATTGTAATTATCAGAAATTTTAGTTATTACAGGTACTAAAATTATTAACATTATTAATAAAGCAGCGATATTTAAAGCAGTTATTTTGCTTTTTAAATTCATTGCGACACCTCAAATTTATAACCTATTGTAAAGACAGTTTTTATATAAGAACTATAATCACCCAGTTTTCTTCTCAACCGTTGTATATGCATGTCCACAGTGCGGCTATCACCCATGTATTCAAAACCCCATACGGATTCCAGTATGTTTTCTCTCGAAAAAACCTTTTTTTGATTTTCAATAAATAAAAGCAGCAAATCGAATTCTTTTGGTGTCAGAAAAACTTCATTGTCATCAATAAGCGCTATTCTTTCAGTGGGATTCATACATATAGGCCCGGCAGCAACAGTATCTTCATCCTTACTGCTATATTTATCAACTCGCCTTAATACAGTTTTAATTCGTGCAATTAATTCTCTGCTATCAAAAGGTTTTGTTATATAATCATCAGCACCAAGTTCTAAGCCCTTTAGCTTATCTTGAATTGAATCTTTGGCTGTGAGAAGTATTATAGGTATGTTAAGGTTTTGTAAGGATTTACACGCTTCAAATCCTGTCATTCCGGGCATCATTATATCTAGCAGGATTAAATCCGGTTTTTGCAATTGTGCAGCTTTTATAGCTTCAAAACCGTTATTTGATGTTATTGTTTCGAAGCCTTCCAGTTCTAAATTAAGCTTTATTAAATCTACGATAGCCTGTTCATCATCTACAATAAGTATTCTCATTTAAAGCACCTACCTAATAATATTTCTATATTAATAAATCTAGTAATTCTTAATGGTATAGATTAAGTCGCAAAATTTTTGTAAAAACTTATTAATCGTAGGAGAATCTGAAATTTTAAATTGTTAAATATATAGTAATGTATATTTATATTAAAACTGTAACATTTTCATTGTGTTTAAATTTAAATTATTTAAAATCAATCATTTATATTATAGTACAAATTAATAGTTGATTATTGTTAATCTAAAGACTAAACTATTATAATTTTAGAGTATTTTTTAAAGATGTACAAATAAAAATGAAAAGTAGTTGAAAAATAACCTCGTATATTCTATTATAGTAATTGTCAAGACAAGTTGGTAGTGTAAAAATTATCTTTATTGACCTGACAATAGTTATTATAGTATAGTTTATCATCAAAGCTTTAACTACGGGGGATTAGCTCAGTTGGGAGAGCGCTTGACTGGCAGTCAAGAGGTCAGGGGTTCAAGTCCCCTATTCTCCACCATATCAGATTAATCAAATGTATAATATAATAACGAAAGTAGTATTTTATTATCGTAAAAGCCTGAATTAATGTTTATTTGTTCATATTCAGGCTTTTGTATTTGTTTCATTCTAAGTAAATATAGATAAGAAATTTTGTTTATGTTAATCTAAAAGTATATTGAACGAGACGTTCCAAGTATATTATTAATGGAAAGGAGTTGAATAGTTTGCTAAAAATAGAACAAGTTAAGGAAGCTCATGATAATATTAAGTGCTATGCGAAGTACACCCCTATATTGTACTCGGAAGCAGCAGCCAAAGACTTTGGTTTTAAATTAATGCTAAAGGCCGAAAATTTTCAGACTACTAATTCTTTTAAAATAAGAGGTGCAAGTAATTGCATTTTAAAAGAATTAGAGTCTTCTAAGGGTTTAAAAGGTGTTGTAACCGCTTCATCTGGAAATCATGGCCAGGCTGTGGCTTATGTAGCTTATCGTTTAAGAATACCGGCTATTATAGTTATGCCGGAAACTGCACCTGAGGCTAAAATAAAGGCGGTTTCTCGTTGGGGCGCTAAAATAGAATTCTGCGGCACTACTTCCCAACAAAGACTGAACCGTTCAAAGCAAATTGCAGAACAGGAAGGCTATTTTGAAATACCGCCTTATGACCATTATAATGTTATAGCCGGGCAAGGAACTATAGGCAAAGAAATATTGGAACAAGTGCCGGATGTAGAGGCAGTTTTTATTCCAATAGGTGGTGGCGGGCTAATCTCCGGTATCGCTACTTATATAAAAAATATAAAACCTCAGGTAAAAGTCATAGGCGGTGAACCGGAAGAAAGCAATTCTATGAGCGTATCAATACGAAAAGGGGAGATTGTACGACTAGATAAAACCGATTCTATTGCCGACGGGTTGCTTTCTTTGGAACCGGGTTCTATGACTTTTCCTTTAGTTAAAAAATTTGTAGATGATATAGAGACAGTTAGCGAATTAGAAATTTCAAGCGCTATGATTGCATGTATTGAGTATTTTAAAACTGTTCCGGAACCTTCAGGAGCTGTTAGTGTTGCAGCGGCAATAAAAAGTGATTGGCGTAAAGGTAAAAAAATCGTATCGTTAGTAAGCGGAGGTAATATTGATATGAATAGGCTTTACCATCTTACTTGTGTTTAAAAGCATTAGGCAATAATTTTAGAAAGAATATAAATGATATATTTGTTATTACTTATAGAATAATTACTTCCGGTAAATTACTTTTTTATTAATCTGCTTTTTATATATGTTATAATATAAAAAGCATTATTTTCTAAGGAGGTTATAAATTGGGTTACAAAATACTAGCAATAAACCCCGGTTCTACATCTACAAAGATTGCACTATATGTAGATGAAGAAAGAATTCTTTATGATACCATTAATCATCCGACGGAAGAATTAGGTAAATTTGAAAAGACAATTGATCAATATGAATATAGGAAAGATGAAATCTTAAAATATTTGAATAAAGAAGGGGTGGATTTAAAAGAATTATCAGCAGTAGTCGGCAGGGGCGGCATGCTTCCACCTGTCGAAGCCGGGGCTTATGAAATTAATGAAGAAATGGTTAACAGATTAAAACATAATCCGGTGTTGGAGCATGCTTCCAACCTTGGCGCACCTATTGCTTATGAGATAGCAAAACCCTTGGGAATATTATCTTGCATATATGATCCTGTGACGGTAGACCAACTATCGGATATAGCCAGAATAACCGGTATACCGGAGGTAAAAAGAGTAAGTTTTAATCATGTATTAAATTCCAGAGCAACAGCAATGAAAACTGCAAAAAAGCTTAATAAGAAATATGAAGACGTCAATTTTGTAGTTGCACATATTGGCGGAGGAATATCTATTGCTATGCATAGCGGAGGTAGAATTATTGATATGCTTGCTGATGACGAAGGGCCTTTTGCACCGGAAAGAGCCGGTAGGATACCCGGCAAAGAGCTTATAAATATATGTTTTTCCGGTAAATATAATAAAAATGAAGTAACCAGAAAAATGAGAGGTAATGCGGGATTAAAGGCTCATTTAGGCACTCATGATGCAATAGAAGTAGAAGAAATGATTGAAGAGGGAAATGCAAAAGCAAAATTGGTATATGAGGCAATGACTTATCAGATTGCTAAAGGTATTGGCGAATTAGCAACGGTTGTAAAGGGCAAGGTAGATGCTATAGTACTAACCGGCGGTATTGCTTATTCAAAAATGGTGGCAAATTTTATTAAAGAGAGAGTTGAATTTATTGCACCGGTGATAATTATGGCCGGCGAAAATGAGATGGAGGCTTTGGCTTTTGGAACTTTAAGGGTTTTAAAAGGTGAAGAAATAGCTAAAGAATACAGGGAGATTAAATAATGGCAATATTAGAATTTACTGTGAATATTAGCCCGATAGAAACCTACAATATTTTAAATGATGAAGTAAATGCTGAATTGGTGCATAGAGAAATAAAAAATATTGATGATGGTAAGCAATTTGTTGTAATGGTGTTTGAAAAATATTATTTCAGAGCGGAAAACAGAGCAGCTTTAACTATTATAATAGATAATTTTGATGGCATTACATCACTGAGAGTAATTGCCGCAGGGAGTTCAAAAGGCTGGCTGTTTAATTTTGATTGGGGAGCAGCAGAAAGTTTTGCAAACAGTGTTAGGAAAGCACTGGAAAAGTTTATTGTCTAAATTTTTAGTAAATGTAGATATGACAGGAGATGTATTATGCAGATAGTAGAGAGAGAAAAGTTACTTGGTGAAAGCGAAATATCTAAACTTTTATTAAGGTTTTCAATACCTGCAATAGTAGGAATGCTGGTAAATGCTTTATATAATTTGGTTGATATGATTTTTATCGGTAAAGGGGTAGGGCCTTTAGGAATTGCCGGTGTCAGAATAGGGTTTCCCATAATGTTGGTAAATATGGCTTTTTCCATGTTGTTCGGTATAGGTGCAAATTCTTTGATTTCTATAAGATTAGGTCAGAAAAAGAAAGATGAAGCTGAACTTATCATGGCAAACGCTATGTCCATTATGATTATTACCGCTATAATTTTGTCCATATTAGGTTTTATATTTTTAGAACCGCTTTTAAAAATGTTTGGCGCCAGTGAAAATGTATATCCTTATGCAAGGGATTATTTCAGTATCATATTATATGGTGCTGTATTTCAAGTTATAGGAATGGGCATGAATAATTTTATTAGAGGAGAAGGCAACCCAAAGATGGCGATGGTAACCATGCTTGTTGGCGCTATACTTAATACTATTTTGGATCCAATCTTTATTTTTGTTTTTAATTGGGGCATAAAAGGGGCTGCTTATGCAACCGTATTATCCATAGCCATATCATCAGCTTGGGTGCTTCATTATTTTTTATACGGCAACAGTTTATTAAAGATTAAAAAGGCTAATTTAAAGATCAGATTTGATATAATAAAATCAATAGTATCTATTGGTCTTGCACCATTTTCCATGCAAATAGCCGGGGGTGTATTGGTTGTTATTTTAAACAACAGCCTTAGCTATTATGGGGGAGATATAGCTGTTTCCGGCATGGCGATTATAAACAATGTTGCTATGATGTTTATGATGACTGTATTTGGAATAAATCAAGGTGCACAACCGATAATAGGGTTTAATTATGGCGCCAAAAAATTTAGCAGGGTGAAGAAAACTTTGAAATTAGCAATTATAGCGGCTTCTGTGGTAGTTCTTTTAGGTTTTATTTTGACAAGACTATTTCCTAGGCAAATAATTGAGATATTTAATGACGATCCGGAACTGGTTGAATTCGGAGCCTTTGGATTAAAAAGATTTTTAACCTTTATGCCTATTATAGGATTTCAAGTTGTAAGTTCTGCATATTTTCAGGCTGTGGGTAAACCAAAGCATTCCTTATTTTTAAGCTTATCCAGACAAGTACTGATACTTATACCTTTAGTGATTATATTACCTAAATTTATGGGGCTAAACGGGTTGTTAACAGCCGGCCCCGTTTCGGATTTGACTTCATCAATTATGACAGCGATTTTTTTAGGCAGAGAATTAAGTAACTTGGATAGACAACATATAGAAAACGGAAAGCTGGAGCCCTGTTTATCAAAAGGTAATTGTGACAGCAATTGATTGACAATTATATAGCCGAATACTATAATGTTGGGTAATAGCAGTTTAACGCTACAAACAGTGAAGGGAAGAGTAAATACGGATTATGCTTTTAGAGAGCCGGCATTAGGTGGAAGCACGGTGCAAGTTCGTATCGAAGAACATCCCGGAGTTTTCGACCGAAATTTTTTAAAAGTAGGCTCGGACGGTGTTCTCTCCGTTAAAGAGTTAAGATGGCCATTAAGGCAAACAGGGTGGCACCGCGGAATATTGACTTTCGTCCCTTTAAAAAGGAACGAAAGTTATTTATTTTTTTGAAAATGAAATAAAATTTGGAGGATTAAAAATATGAAAACAGTTTATGTTAAAAGCTTGTACAAAAATACTCAAAATTATACTGATGATTCGATTGTTGTGGCAGGTTGGGTAAGGACATTAAGGGCTTCAAAAAAATTTGGTTTTATTGAGATCAATGACGGGAGTTATTTTAAAAATGTGCAAGTAGTTTTTAGTGAAGAACTTGAGAATTTTAAAGAAATATCTAAACTAAATATCAGTTCGGCAATTTATGTTGAAGGAAAATTAGAATTGACCCCGGAAGCGAAGCAGCCCTTTGAAATAAAGGCTGAAAAGATTTTTATCGAAGGTAATTCAACACCTGATTATCCTTTACAAAAAAAGAGGCATTCTCTTGAGTATCTTAGGAGCATAGCCCATCTAAGGCCGAGAAGCAATACTTTTTCTGCTGTTTTTAGATTAAGATCCTTGGCAGCATTTGCATTGCATAAATTCTTTAACGAGAGAGGTTTTATATATGTCCATACACCAATTATAACCGGTAGTGATGCCGAGGGTGCAGGGGAAATGTTTAGAGTTACTACCTTGGATTTATCCAACATTCCGAAAGATGATGAAGGAAATGTAGATGTAAAAGAAGATTTTTTCGGTAAAGAAACCAATCTCACTGTAAGCGGTCAGCTTGAGGCGGAAAGCTTTGCCTTAGCATTTAGAGATACTTATACTTTCGGGCCTACCTTTAGAGCAGAGAATTCCAATACAGCCAGGCATGCTGCAGAGTTTTGGATGATTGAGCCGGAAGTTGCCTTTGCAGATCTAAATGATAATATGGCTCTGGCAGAGGACATGCTTAAATATGTTATTAATTATATTTTAGAAAATGCTCCTTTGGAAATGGAGTTTTTTAATAAATTTATGGATAGCACTTTATTAGAAAGGTTGAATAATATAGTAAATTCAGATTTTGGTAAAGTCACTTATACGGAAGCTATAGATATGTTAAAAAAATCCGGAAAGGAGTTTGAATACCCTGTTGAGTGGGGAATAGATTTACAGACGGAGCATGAAAGGTATATAACCGAAAATATATTTGAAAAGCCTGTTTTTGTAATAGATTATCCAAAAGAAATTAAAGCTTTTTATATGAGGCTTAATGATGATAATAAGACAGTTGCGGCTATGGATCTTTTGGTACCCGGAGTGGGAGAGATAATTGGCGGAAGCCAAAGGGAAGAACGTTACGATGTGTTAGAAAGAAGAATTGGCGAAATGGGACTTAATAAAGAAGATTATTGGTGGTATTTGGAGTTACGTAAATATGGCGGTACTAAACATGCCGGGTTTGGCTTGGGTTTTGAGAGAATGATTATGTACCTTACCGGAATGAGTAATATCAGAGATGTTATACCTTTCCCAAGAACTGTTGGCAATGCAGAATTTTAAGAACCAATAAAAGGGGATAATCCCCTTTTATTATTAACATAATTTTTATTTTTTATGTGAAGTATCAATTACTATGTCACATTTGCTTTTTATATTTAGATTTAAAAAATATTTATTTTCCATGGGTATCCATTCTTCTAAGAATCTTTTCGCCATTTGTTCCCCATTTCGTTTTAGAATTCTTTGTTTTTGTATTTTTGCATCAACATGTAAAAAAATTCTCATATCATAAAATTTTTCCAAGGTTGGATGCATAGAATATACTCCTTCTATTATATTGAGTTTTTTTGGATTAACATAGATATAATCAGTAAGTTTTTTAATAGAACAATCGTATATTCGGTACTTGAAACCGGTGTTCTTTATTAAGTTATCTATAATTTCATTCTTAAACCTAATATAATCGATGTTTCCACCGATTTCTTGAAGTCTTTTTTTTGTTTTTTGTTCAGGGGAAAGAAAAAAATTATCCATATGGAAGATATTACAATTATAGAATTTCCCCAACAAATTAGCCAAAGTACTTTTACCACTGCCACAGTTGCCTTCTATTGCAACAATTAAAACTTTATTTTTTTCCAAAATCGTGTTAATAGCATTAGTTATTGTAGTAATATTTTCTTTTTGAAACATAATACACCTTTATTTTCGAAATTTTTAATCTTAAATAAGTATAACATGATGCATTCAGATACAATAGCAAAATATAATAAGAGCTTATCATAAATAGTTAAGGTGTGAACAGCAACAAAGAGCTTTTATTTACATATAATTGTTATAGAAAATATAAGCTTATAGTCACAAATTATGATATAATATCCTCACAGGTCCAAATACTATAAAATCCGGTTAAATCAATGTATCTGTGATATTTTTTGTTTACAAGAATATGCGCAAGTATTGTAGGTTATAATTTTTTTCTAAATTCGTGATAAAATCCTTATATAATAGCGGGAGAATGTAATTATGGGTGTTTTACAATTTAACAATGTTCAGATTTTTGCGGATACAGCTTCACAATTATATAGTGTATTTTTTAAAAAGTACCCTGCATTAAAAGTAATAGTTTTTAATGTTATTTTGCATAGCTCCGGCAATTTTGCTTTATCAGTAATAGAAAACAAAAAAACAATATGCAATTACACTATTTATACAAGCAGTAAAGGTAATGTAATCAAAGAAGGTATAGATGAAGATGTAGATGTTAGTTTTAATATACAAAAATCTTTAATGGATGACATATTAGTCAATAAAGACAAATATTTAAACAAACCCTATAAGTTATTAAAATTTTTACCCAGCTTTTTAAGTTCAGTATCAATAAGAAAAGAGAAAAATGAGAAAGAATTTCTTATTGGTGATAAGATAATACTTAGACCGGGCAGAGAAAAAGATATTTTTTATTTGATTAATTGGTATAACGATAAAGAATTGAATAAGCTCGCCGGTTGGATAGAAGGAAAAATGAGCATATATTCACTAAAACAAAGCCTTAAAAAGAGCTTTGGATATGATCCTATGAATTTGATGATAGATACAAAAGGCGGCAAACCTATCGGTACTATACAGCTATATAGTTTTGACGAATTAAATCAAAGTTGCAAGCTTGGTATAAGAATCGGTGATAAAGACTATTGGGGCAAAGGTTACGGAGAGGATGCAATAAATACTATTTTAAGATATGCTTTTTATAATTTAGATATTTATAGAGTTTCGCTTAAATACTATGAGTATAATGAAAGAGCTTCAAACTGTTATTTAAAATGTGGCTTTGAGCATGAAGGAAGGACTAGAAAATCAGCTTTTATAGATGGAGAATTTTATGATGAGATAATTATGGGTATATTAAAAAGCGATTTTATCAGCAATGCGAAAGGTAGTTAATGCTTTTATATAATCAGGCCGTTTACGGCCTGATTATCATTTTTTTATTTCTGCGATATCTTGAAGATAATCTGATAACTGAAAAAATGCGTCCCTTCCTGCACGACCGATCATTTTTCTAAACTTGCTATTTAGCATAGGTAAGAGTATTAAACCGCCAACTGCACCCATTCCAACCTTCATAAGTTTGTTTCTACTATTCATTATATTATTCACAGCCTTTCGGGATATATTTATCTTTGAATTATCTTTTGTATTTTTTGCTTAAATAAAACATGAAAATTGTAGAATATTTTGCTTTGTGCAACTAATGGATTTTATAATATTATAAAATCGGAAGGATTATGTTATATTATTATAGAATATGTAATCTTATTGCAGGTAAAAAAGAATGTAGGGTGATTTTGTGATGGATAAAGAATTATGTTTTTCTTTGGATATTGGTACAAGAACAATCGTAGGCATTGTAGGAACTTTTGACGATAAGATATTTAAAGTAATAGATTTTGAAATGGCTGAGCATAAAAAAAGGACAATGTTTGATGGTCAGATACATGATATAGAATCAGTAATAAAAGCAGTATTAGAAGTAAAGGATAAGCTTGAAAAAAGGTTGCATATAAGATTAGAAAAGGTATCAATAGCTGCAGCAGGAAGAAGTCTTAAAACAATGAGACTTAAAGTTGAAAGAGAGTTGGATAATCTAGTTTATGTAGATAAGGATATTATAAAGAGTATGGAAATAGAGGCTGTTCAAAAAGCCCAAAAAGAGTTGGGAAACAATAGTGATGCGGCAGAATATTACTGTGCAGGTTATGCAGTTGCTAATTATTTTTTGAACGGAGCTTTTATTACAAAGCTTGAAGGTCATAGAGGTAACAGTATAGGTGTAGAGATTATCGCAACATTTTTACCGAAAGTGGTGGTAGACAGCTTATATTTTGTTATTAATATGAGCGGTTTAACTGTAGAGAGCATGACTTTAGAGCCTATTGCAGCATTAAATATTTCAATACAGGATAGTTATAAACTTTTAAATATAGCTTTAGTAGATATAGGGGCCGGGACATCGGATATAGCATTAACAAAAGATGGCACAGTTTTCGCTTTTGCGATGGTTCCAATAGCAGGCGATGAAATTACGGAGATAATATCTCAAGAGTATTTGCTTGATTTCAATATGGCAGAAGAAGTAAAAAGAAACCTTTCTAATAACACTCTTATTGATTATGAAGATATTATGGGTAATAAGCATCATATTGATGCTGAAGAAGTATTAGCTAACACGGAAAATATAATAAAAAAGCTTGCAAAAGAGATTTCTTTAGAAATTCTTAAATACAATGGGAAATCGCCCAGCGCTGTTTTTCTAATTGGTGGTGGAAGCCGCATTCCTTTTCTCTCCGAATACATTGCTGAATATTTAGAGATACCTGAGGAAAGAGTAGGAGTAAGAAAAACCGATATAATAAAAAATGTTGAATTTGATAATATGAAAATGAATGGGCCTGAATATATAACACCGATGGGTATAGCAGTTTCAGCAAATATTGTAAAAGAAAGAGATTTTCTTTCAGTTACCGTTAATAAAAAAGTTATAAAACTTCTTAATGCAAAAAGAATTACAGTTGCCGATGCTTTAATTTTTATAGCTTACAACCCTAAAAACTTAATTGGAAGAAGGGGGTCAGAATTAGGATATACACTTAATGGTAAAAACAGAGTTTTAAAAGGTGAACCCGGGGAAGCCTCTATTATTTATGTAAATGATGAACCGGGTAACTTGGAGACTTTTATAAATAATGGTGATATTATAAAAATTGAACCTGCCAAAGACGGTTCAGATGCAATTTTATCTGTAAAAGAATTAAAAAGTGAATTACCTTGTATAAGTATTAAAATTGATGATGTAAAGGAGATAATTGAGCCTTTTATTTTTGCTAATGGAAATAGAGTGAATGATACTTATTATATAAATGAAGGAGATAATGTAGAATATAAATTTCCTGAGACGATAGCCCAAATATTAGACTATTTATCTATTTTAAATAGGAATATGGAGATTAAAATAAATAATAGAGTAGTTAATATGAGTGATAGAATTTATGAAGGAGACATAATAGAAATAAAAAGCATTTTTGAAGACAGTGAATTTGAAAAAAAAGAATTTGATTCTGATAAAAAGAGAATTATAATATGGGTGAATGATATACAAATAGAAATGTCCGATAAAAAAGATTATATTTTTGTTGATATTTTTAATTATATAGATATAGATACTAAGAATAAAAAAGGAAGAATAGTATTAAAGATAAATGGTTTGCCGGCTAATTATGCTGATGTTATTGATGATGGAGATAGAATAGAATTAAGATGGGAATGAATATACATAATAATAGCAATTATCGGTTTACTTTTAAAGGGGAGGCTATAATTTGAAAAAGGGGATTTATTGGGTATTATTAATTTTAGTATTAATTTTAATTCTATTGATTGTTGTATCAGCAATTATGTTTTTATCTACCGATAAAATATTGCCAAATGTTTGCATAAACGAAATAGAAGTAAGTGATCTTACAAAAGAAGAGGCTGTGCAAAAACTAGAAAAGTCTTATAATTATAGAATACAGGAGACTTTGTTAGCCTTAGTGTGCGACAATAAGATATGGAATTTAAAGAATACAGATATAGATTTGATTTATGATTTTAATGAAGCAGTTGATGAAGCTTATAGTATTGGTAGAAAAGGTAATATAATAAATCGCTATATTGATTCTATAACAGCTAGATTTGTAGAAAACAATATAATTTTAAAGTTCTCTTATAATGAAGAAAAGTTGATAAATATCATCAATGATATAGCTGACGAAGTAAATAGAAATTCGGTAGATGCAACAATTGAAATAAAATCCGGTAAAATTGTTATAACGGATGATATTGTAGGTTTAACATTGCAAAAAGATAAGGCAATAGAGATGGTAAAAAGAAGTATCGAGGAGAATGATAATTCAAATATAGAATTGCCGGTAGAGGTAAAAGAACCGGAGGTTAAAAGAACCGATTTAGAGAATATAAAAGATAAGCTTGGGGAATATACAACAAAGTTTAATGCAGCAAATACCAGCAGAACATTTAATATTTCTCTTGCAACAAAAACTGTCAGTGGTTTAATTATTAAACCGGGGGAGATTTTCTCATTAAATAAAATAATAGGTTCTAAACTTGAAGAAAAAGGCTATAAAATGGCAAAAGTGATTATAAATAATGAGTATGTAGATGGTATAGGCGGGGGTTTATGTCAAATTTCAACTACCTTGTATAATGCTGCTTTATTATCAAATTTAAAAATTGTTGAAAGACGGAATCATTCCATACCATCAGATTATGTAGCACTAGGAAGAGATGCAACCTTATCCGGTGATTATATCGATATGAAATTTGAGAATAATAGTAAATATCCTATTTATATATACGGGGAGGTTAAAGGAAATAGGCTTACCTTTAGTATTTTTGGTAAAAATGAAAATCCTAACAAAAGTATAGAAATTAGGACTAGTGTTGTTAGAAGGATTGAACCGGACATAAAAATTATTGAAGATGATACTTTGCCTGCTGGGACAGAGATAATCGAAAAAGATGCAAGAACAGGGTATGTGGTAAAAAGTTATAGAGTTATACTAGAAAACGGTAAAGAAGTGTTTGTGGAACCATTATATACAGATACCTACAGGGTATCTGATGAGGTAAAAAGAATAGGTACTAAGCCTAAAGATGTAGATTATGTTGAAGAAGAAGATTTGAGTTTAGAAGAAAGCATTGCAAGCTAATGATGAGAGGTTAAATATGAAAGATGCATATTATAAGAAGACATTAAAGTGTCCTGTTTGTTTATTTGAATTTTCATCAACTAGGATAAAAACTAAAGCTGTAAAGATAAAAAGTAAAGATGAGGACTTTTGTAATCATTATGAAGATTATAACCCTTTGTACTATGAAATTTTTATTTGTCCTAATTGCGGTTATGGAGCGTCAAACAATTCTTTTGATTCTATAGATGAAAGAGAAAAATTTATATTAGCAGAAGCTTTTAAAGGAAGAGAAGTAGAACGTGATTTTGGCGGAATCAGAAATCATATAGATGCACTGGACAGTTTTAAAATTGCTCTTTTTACAGCGAATTTGAAAAAAGCACGATATAGTATTATTGCAGGTTTGTCATTAAAAACTGCATGGTTATATAGATTCGAAAAGGATGAAAACGAGAAAGCTTTTTTAGAGATGGCTTTAAAATACTATAAAGAGGCTTACGATACAGAAAATTTTAATGATGAAGGTATCGGAGAACTAACAGTTATTTATCTTATAGGTGAATTATGTAGAAGGATGGGTAAGTATGAGGATGCAATTAATTGGTTTAACAGAGTTATAAATCACCCTGAGAAAAACAAGAATAAAAGAATAGAAAAGCTTGCAAGGGAGCAGTGGAGAAAATCAAGAGATGCTGCAAAAGGCTAACCTCATAATACCATTAACCTGTATGGCTAGTGAGTTGAGTGAGGTTTTATTATTTATAAGTCGGCATGCAATGTTTCAATTGATTTGATATAATAAGTCCTAAGAAGCAACATTTTACCAATAAACATAGTATGAAAGGGAGTTTAAAAGTGGAAATAAACAAAAATAAATATAAAATGATTGTGATGGATATGGATTATACTCTTTTAAATGCGGAAAAAGGTGTTTCTCCAAGGAATAAAGAAGCTTTACGAAAAGCTAAAGAAAAAGGCATTCTATTAGTTGTAGCTACGGGAAGAATTTATGTTTCTGCAAGGTTTTATGCGGGATTATTAAATATAGAAACACCTATAATAGCAAGTAATGGTGCAATTATTAGAGAAGGTCGTACTAATAAGACTATTTTTAAAAGCATTTTATCCAGTAAAGTAGCTATAAAAATGATAGAACTATGCAGAGAAAAAGGATTGTTCTGTCACTTATTTTCTGATAACACAGTATTTACGGAAAAAATAATAAATGTTTCATCAAGATATACAAAATGGAATAAAATCTTGGAAGAAGAGGATAAAATAAATATTAAAGTTGTTAATAGCTTAGAAGATGCGGTAAAAGAAGAAGGTAATAAAATTGTTAAGGCAGTAGTTGTAGATAGCAATGAGAATTATTTAAGATATATTAGAGATAATCTGAATTCTATGGGGATGTCTTCTGTAAGCCAATCTTTAAAAGGAAATATGGAAGTGATGAATAAAGGTGTAAGTAAAGGTAATGCTATTAAAATTTTATGTGAATTATATGATATTGATAAGAATGAGGTTATAGCCATAGGAGATAATGAAAATGATATAAGTATGATAGAGTATGCAGGAATGGGTGTAGCAATGGGAAATGCATCAGATAATGTGAAAGAAAAGGCTGATTATGTTACGGGAGATTACTTAGAAGACGGTGTAGCACAAGCTATTGAGAAATTTGTTTTGTGAGTAGTTGTTTAAATAAGTCCTTTTTAAAGCATATTATGTTATAATGTTTAGGTGATTTTGTATTAGCTTAACCGCTAGTAACTGTTTAGGGGGAATAGCATATGACTAGAACTGTCGGAGTAGTTGCAAGAGGCATAAGAACTCCTATTATAAAACAAGATGATGATTTGGCAGGAATAATTGTGGATTCGCTTTGCCATTCTATGAAGGTTGAAAAGTTCTCTTTAAATGATAAAGATGTATTGGGAATAACTGAATCACTACTTGCGAGAGCACAAGGAAACTATGCGACTGTTGAACATATTACTAAAGATATAAATAGAAAGTTCAAGGGTGATATTGCAGTAATTTTTCCTATATTAAGCAGAAACAGATTTTCCCTATTACTAAAGAGTATTGCTTTAACCGGTAAGAATATTTATTTATTCTTGAGTTATCCAACAGATGAGATGGGCAATTGCTTAATGGATAGGGATATAATGTATGAACTTAATATAAACCCCTATACTGATAGTTTTAATGAAATAGAATATAGAAAAATATTTGGAGAAACTTTTTTACATACATATACAGGCGTGGATTATGTAAAGCTTTATAAAGACTTGGCAGTAAACGATAATATAAAAATATACTTTACCAATGATCCAAAGTCAGCCCTAGATTATTCTAAGGAAATATTAGTTTCTAATATACATGACAGACAAAGAACAAAAGAGGTTATTAAAAATGCAGGTGCACAGATAGTATATGGCTTAGATGATATATTGAATGAATCTATTGATGGTAGCGGTTTTAATCCCAAGTATGGTTTGCTTGGTTCAAACAAAGCAACAAGAACTTCGGTTAAACTATTTCCCCGTGATTGTTATGAGTTTGTTAATAAAGTACAAGTCCTGATTAAGGAAAGAACGGGAAAATTAATTGAAGTTATGATTTATGGAGATGGAGCCTTTAAAGATCCTCAAGGAAGCATTTGGGAGTTAGCTGATCCTGTCGTCTCACCGGGCTTTACTGACGGACTTAGAGGCATGCCAAATGAAGTTAAACTTAAATATATTGCCGATAACGAATTAAAAGATATAGAAAGTAAAGAAGCTGCTAAGGAAATGGCTAAAAGGTTAAAAAGTATAAGCAGTAAAGATAATAACACTATAGAATCAATTGGAACAACACCCAGACAAATAACAGATTTGTTGGGGAGTTTATGTGATTTGGTTAGCGGAAGCGGTGATAAAGGAACTCCAATTGTTTTAGTACAGGGCTATTTTGATAATTACGCATCAGAATAATAAATAAAAATAAGGGGCGGCATTGCCGCCCCTTATTTTTATAGTAATTTACCAATTTTCGCATTCAATTTCAAAATATGATTTTGGATGATCGCATACAGGACAAATCTCCGGTGCCTTTGTACCTTCATGAATATGTCCGCAATTCCTGCATTTCCAATAAACTTTATCATCTTTTTTAAATACTACACCGTCTTCCAAGTTTTTAAGCAATTTAAGATATCTTTCTTCATGCCTTTTTTCTATAACTGCTACCATTTCAAATAACTTTGAAATTTTGGTAAATCCTTCTTCTTTAGCTTCTTCAGCAAATTCTTTATACATTGTTGACCATTCATACTTCTCACCTTCAGCAGCATTTTTAAGATTTTCAGCTGTATCACCTATACCATTTAATAATTTAAACCAAAGTTTTGCATGTTCTTTTTCATTATCTGAGGTTTCTTGGAAAATAGCTGCTATCTGTTCATAACCTTCTTTTTTTGCTTTTGAAGCGAAGTAGCTGTACTTATTTCTAGCTTCTGACTCTCCGGCAAAAGCTGTCCAAAGGTTTTTTTCTGTTTTTGATCCTTTAATATTCATTTAATCACCTCATCAACTATTATTATGTTTACAGCCTTTATTATAAATGAACACCGGCTTATGTGCAATTAAGTTTTATAAAATCTTTTCTGTGGAAACATTTAAGTTAATGTCTACACATAAATATAATAAGCTATACTAAGCTATACTAAGAAGAAGCAACGGTAAACGATAACTTAACCCTATAATTCCTAATTATATAAATTTGCCCTATAGGTGTTGAAAAATTTTTAATAAAATGTTAATATTATTTTAATCTTCTATTTGGAGGGTCTATAAATGTTTATTTTATTAAAGAATGCAATCCATCACCATCATAATTAGCGCTTGTAACCATGATTTTCATAGGGCAAGCGCATAAGTCGTTTGTGCCTATGCTGATGGATTATTAATATTCGCCATATAGGCATTTAAAAGCTTATATGGCATTTTGTATTTATAAAACAAATATATGAAGGAGGAAAT